>NZ_JBHXTG010000023.1:0-25675 GCF_042677465.1 Kitasatospora sp. NPDC127111 | reverse complement strand
TTTGTGTGTTTTCTTTTTTTGTTCTTTTCGTCGCTCGTGGGGGGGGGGGGGGGGGGGGGGGGGGGGGGGGCGGCGCCCCGGCCCGCCCCCGCCCCCCCCCACCACCGCACCACCGCGTTGCGGAAACCGCGGAACCAGGGGAAGGGAACCGGAACCCGCGGAAACAGAAACGAGGCCCTGTCGACCGGGGGGGGTGGGTCGACAGGGCCTCTCAACCCGTTCCGGCCGTCGGGGGGAGTCGGCCGGAACGGGGGCTCTGGGGTGCGACACCTCACCGGTGCGTTGCACACGGTGAGCGCCTCAGCTCCACGATATTGCTCTCCGTGAACAGTATCAAGTGCCTGGGCGGCTCGGTGTCGCAGGACCTCCGTCGAGCAAGGTCCTTTGTACGGAAGGCTTCACCAGGAGGAGCAGGGAAGCCCTTGATCATGGGTTGATCGGTACAGCGGTCACTGCAGGGTCACTGCCGGTGCTACGGCGTGTGATCAGGCGGTGCGGGCGCGGTTGCGGGCGGCACGGCGCTTCATCGCGCGACGCTCGTCCTCGCTCATACCGCCCCAGACGCCGGCGTCCTGGCCGGTCTCGAGCGCCCACTGGAGGCACTGCTCCATGACCGGACAGCGGCGGCACACGGCCTTGGCTTCCTCGATCTGCAGCAGAGCAGGACCGGTGTTCCCGATCGGGAAGAACAGCTCCGGGTCCTCTTCGCGGCAGACAGCGCGGTGGCGCCAGTCCATGGTCGTCCAACTCCTCCTGCCGGCGGGGGTGGCCCGGTCGGCACAATCGATGGCTTGTGAATGTGAACGCTTTCACGAATCCCGCAACAGCAAAAGAGACCAAAGGCCCACCGGGCCCGGGTGGTCTGTGCTGGGGAGGGATTCGGCGATTCGAGGGACGCCCCGCGGTCGGCCCCCGTCAGGGTCTGGTTGCCGTCGCTGCGATGTGTCCCGATCGCCATGTAGAGGTTCGCAAACCTCGGGCCCGGATACAACCCCCTTCAGGGAGGAATTTTTGATTCTTCGGTGTCGCCTAGCTCACAGCCAGTACTTCTATGGAGTGAAGGGGGCTTGTGCGTTCGAGAAGAAGGGTGAACCCCCCTTCCGGTCACACAATCACACGCAGTGCCCGCCGTACGCCTGTGAAACTGACGCGACTCCTGTCTCCAAGGTGGTCCCCGTCGACCTGGAATGGGGTCGGTTCCTGTGAAACCAAGGTGAAGTGCCGGGCGTCGTGGTAGGAGACGACGTGCTTGCCGGAGGGGCCGGGGGGCGTGCCGCCATCGCTCGAAGGGCCGTGCGACCGCAGGATCTGACGGACCGTTCGAGCCGTACCGAACGCCGTCATCCGGGTGATGCCGAAGACGTCGAGGTCCGTGTCGAAGGAGGCGAGCGGCGAGGGGTAGACCGGGCGGTTGCCCAGGAACGTCCACGGGGACGTGTTGCTGACTATGGCCAGCACCAGGCCCGGAACCGGGTCGTGGCCCGGCATCTGCAGGGTGACCGGGCCGGATCGACGCTGCTCACGCTGGGTGACGTAGTGCCGGAGCGCCTGCCCGACGTAGAGCGCGTGGGTGGACCTGCGCCCCGCCCTGCGCTGCTCCTCCACCCGGCCGACCACGCCGGCGTCGAAGCCCAGGCCGGCCGTGAAGGTGAACCAGCGGTCCGGCAGCCCCTCGGACATCGCCTTGCCCAGGCCGATCGGCCGCTCCCGGCGTTGGTCCAGGGCGTCCAGCAGCACCCCGGTGGCCTCCACCGGGTCGTTGGGCAGGCCCAGCGCGCGGGCGAACACGTTGGTCGAGCCACCGGGCACCACGGCCAGCCGGGGGACCTTCTCGCCCGGGCCGTGCGCCAGCAGGCCGTTCACGACCTCGTTGACCGTGCCGTCGCCGCCCAGTGCCACCACCAGGTCGACCGCGCCGTCCTCCGCCGCCTCCCGGGCCAGGTCGCGCGCGTGGCCCCGGTACTCCGTCTGGGCGACCTCCAGCTTGAGGTCGCTGCGCAGGGCGTGGATCAGGACATCCCTGGTGCGGCCACTGGTGGTGGTCGCTTTCGGGTTGACGACCAGGAGAGCGCGCATGTGCTCAGCCTACGGGGCGGTACGGACCAACCGGCGGCTACCCTGCTGGAGTGACCGCAGAATCCTCCGCACCCGTACCCGTACCCGTACCCGTGCCCGGCGCCGGCCGGCCCGCGTCCCTGACCGTGGGGGCCGCCATCACGGCCCTGGAGGGCGCCGCGCTGGCCGTCGTCGGCGTCTGGGACATGGTGGCCTCGCTCTCCGGCCAGTCCAAGCAGCTCGCCCTCAACGAGTTCGGCGGTCTGGTGATCCTGCTGCTCGGCGTGCTGCCGGTGCTGGCCGCCCGGGCGCTGCTGAAGGGCCGGCGCTGGGGGCGCAGCCCGGCGGTGCTGACCAACTCGATCTGCCTGCCGGTCGCCTACTACATGTGGCAGAGCGGCGGCGCGATGGCGGCCGTCGGGATCGCCGTCGGCCTGCTCGGCCTGACCGGCATCGGCGCCCTGCTCAGCCCGAAGTCGACCGCGGCCCTCTACGCTCCGCACGAGGGCTGAGCGCGGAGGGCCGCGGCCGCTGAACGGCCGTCAGTCCTACTCCTCCACCAGGAGCTTCTCCCGCAGCTGGGCCAGCGTGCGGGCGAGCAGCCGGGAGACGTGCATCTGCGAGATGCCCACCTCGGCGGCGATCTGCGACTGCGTCATGTTCCGGAAGAACCGCAGCACCAGGATCTTCTGCTCCCGGGGCGGCAGTTGGGCCAGCAGCGGCTTGAGCGACTCGCGGTACTCGACGCCCTCCAGCGCCTCGTCGGTGGCGCCCAGGGTGTCCGCGACGGCCGGCGACTCGTCGTCGCTGTCCGGGACGTCCAGGGACAGCGTGGAGTACGCGTTGGCGGACTCCAGGCCCTCCAGCACGTCCTCCTCGGAGATCCCCAGGTGCTCGGCCAGCTCGTGCACCGTGGGGGAGCGGCCGTGCCGCTGGGAGAGCTCGCTGGTCGCCGTGGTGAGCGACAGCCGCAGCTCCTGGAGCCGGCGCGGCACCCGCACCGCCCAGCCCTTGTCGCGGAAGTGCCGCTTGATCTCGCCGACGATGGTCGGCGTCGCGTAGGTGGAGAACTCGACCCCGCGCTCGTGGTCGAACCGGTCCACCGACTTGATCAGCCCGATCGTGGCGACCTGGGTCAGGTCGTCCAGCGGTTCGCCCCGGTTGCGGAACCGTCTGGCCAGGTGCTCCACCAGCGGGATGTGCATGCGCACCAGCTGGTTGCGCAGCTCGACGCGCTCCGGGGAGCCCTCGGGCAGCGCGGACAGCCGGACGAACAGGGCCCGGGCGGCCTCGCGGTCCGGCGCGCCGGAGCGGTGCGGGGCCTGGGCGGGCACCGCACCGCGCAGCACCTCGGCGGCCGCGTCGTCCTCGGGGGACGGCGGGGGCGAGGGCGTCTGCGACGGGTCGGACGTCGGCTCGGTCGGCTGGCTCATCCGGTGGGCGTCCTTCGGGTGCGCTTCGTCGTTGGCGGCGAGGCCGGGAACGCTCGCCTGGGTCGGTACGGCAGGGCCCGCCGTCGCGAGGCCGGTACGGTCCAGATCACTCACGGCCATTCCCCCGTTCCGTTCCGGGAGCACCGGGACCGTGGGGCGGTCCCGGATCCGTCTTGTCGGTCGTACCGCGGGTCGGGCGGTACCGGGAGCCACCCGCCGGCCCGGGTGGGGCGCCGGGCGGACGGCCCTTGTTCGGTGGTGCTGCGACGGCCCTAATGGGTGCTGGACCCGCCGCGCTTCTTGTGGAGGCTGATCGACACGGTGTTGTCCTCGCCGACCGAGGACTCCACCTCGCCGGCCAGCGCCGACAGCACCGTCCAGGCGAAGGTGTCCCGCTCCGGCGCCCGGCCGTCCGTGGTCGGGGCGGAGACGATGACCTTGAGCGAGTCGCCCACCAGCCGGAACTCGCAGGAGAGGACCGAGCCGGGCACCGCCTGCTGGAGCAGGATGGCGCAGGCCTCGTCCACCGCGATCCGGAGGTCCTCGATCTCGTCCAGCGTGAAGTCCAGCCGGGCCGCGAGCCCCGCCGTCGCTGTTCGCAGCACCGAGAGGTAGGCCCCCGCCGCGGGCAGCCGGACCTCCACGAAGTCCTGCACTCCGGGCTCGCCGTCGATCTGGGACACCCTCACCTCCTGGGTGACGCGCTGTGCTTCCGGGCCGGTGGCCGCGGCACTGTCTGTTGCTTGGCTCAACTGCTTCGCCCCAACTGTCCAGAGGGGTGGTGCGGTACGCAACGGTCATACCCTTCCGGGGGTCGCCGGACGCCGCGCATCCGCAACGAGACGTTACCGCTTTTGCACCCGGTGTGGGAGTCACTCATGGTAAGCCCTCGCGACACAGGGTGTCAGTGGCCGGACGCCACCACCCGGTGCCCCCGACGTCAGGGGGTGCCGGCGGCGGTGAGCGCCTCGTCCGTGAGCCGGTAGACGCTCCAGCCGTCCATCGGGACCGCGCCGAGCGACTTGTAGAAGTTGATCGACGGCTCGTTCCAGTCGAGCACCGACCACTCCACCCGCGAGTAGCCGCGCTCGACGGCGATCCGCGCGAGCTCCAGCAGGAGCGACTTGCCGTGGCCGCCGCCGCGGGCCTCCGGGCGGACGTAGAGGTCCTCCAGGTAGATCCCGTGGGTGCCGCGCCAGGTCGAGAAGTTGAGGAACCAGACCGCGAAGCCGACGGGCTCGCCGGTGGTGTCGTCCTCGGCGATCAGGCCGAACAGCGCCGGGTTGGCGCCGAACAGCGCGTCGCGCAGCTGCTCCTCGGTGGCCACCGCCTCGTGCGGGGCCTTCTCGTACTCCGCGAGCTCGCGGATCATGGCGTGGATGACCGGGACATCGGTGACTACGGCGGTGCGGATCATGCGACGAGCCTACTTGGCGGGTTCGGTCTCGTCCCAGGCCTGGATCGACGTCTGGTCGACGATCCGGCCGTCCCGCAGGTCGGCGATCGAGCTGACCAGCACCCGGACCCCGTCGGGGTACTGGCAGGACTCCATGAAGGCGAGGTGATCGCCCTGGAGCACCACCTGCTCCAACTTGTGGGTCATCTCGCGGCCGTAGAGGTCGCTCAGCATCGCGCCGATCTCGTCCCGGCCGTGCATCACCAGGGGGTGGCTGGGCTGGGTCTTGCGGTCGACCATGCGCAGTTCGGCGTCGTCCGCGTAGAGCGCCAGCAGGGCGTCCGCGTCGCTGCGCTCGATGCCCTCGCGCAGTGCCGTGGTGTCGAAGGCGGACGGCGCGGCCATGGTGGTCATCTCTCGCTCCTCCGGTCGGTTCCGTCGGCTCGTACCTCCGAGCGTACGCCCGCTCCGCCGGCGCTCAACCGGCCTGTTCGCCGCCCGCACCGCCGCCCGCACCGCCGGTCGCCAGCCGGTCGTCAGCCGGTCGTCAGCCGGTCGTCACGCCGCGCAGGTACGCCGCCAGCGCGGTGATCGCCGCCGGGTTGCGCGGGCTCTCCACCAGGTCGACGTAGTCCAGCACGAAGATCCGGTCGTTGCGGACGGCGGAGACGCCGGCCAGCGGCGGGAAGGACTTCAGGAACCGCCGCTTGGCCTCGGCGTCGGGGGTGCCGTAGTCGTTGATCACGATCACCTCGGGGTCGCGCTGGACCACGCCCTCCCAGCCGACGGTGGTCCAGGAGTCGGCGACGTCGCCCATCACGTTCCGGCCGCCGGCCCTGGCGATGATCTCCTCGGGCGCGGCGAACCGCCCCGCGGTGTACGGCTTGTCCTCGCCGCTGTCGTAGAGGAAGACGCGCGGCCGCCGCTCGGGCCGCGGCACCGCGGCGACCTGGGCCCTGAACTCCGCGATCAGCCTGTCGGCCCGGTCCCGGACGTCGAAGATCTCGCCCAGGTTGGCCAGGTCGGTGTAGAGCGCGTCCAGCGGGGACATCACGCCGCGCTCCGGCCCCGAGCCGCTGCGGCAGGACTCGGTGAGCACGTAGGAGTCGATGCCGAGGCCGGCCAGCGCCTGCGGGGTGAAGCCGTCGGCCTCGCTGAAGCCGTAGTGCCAGCCGGCGAAGACCAGGTCGGCCCCGGCCTCCAGCACGATCTCCTTGGTGATCTGCCGCTTGGAGAGCCACCTGGTCCGCTGGTAGCCGTCCTTCCAGGCCACCTCGTCGACCCGGCCCTTGTCGTCGGGCATCACGTAGCCGGCCATCCGGTCGGTGAGGCCGAGCGCCAGCAGCAGCTCGGTGATGCCGACGTCGTTGCTCACCGCCCGGGCCGGCTTCCGGGGGTAGGTGACCTTGGTGCCGCAGTTCTCGACGGTCACCGGGTAGTGGGCGGAGCCGGCGGTGTCACCCCCGGCGGTGTCGCCCCCGGCGGGGGCGATCTCGGCACCGCAGGCGGTGAGCGCGAGGGCGAGCAGGGTGGCGGCGGCAACGGCCTTGGTGCGCACGGGGGTTCCTAGGGTCGGTCGAGGCGGTCGAAGAGCAGCTGGACGGCACCGGTGTCGGGGTGCCGGACGGGGGTCGCGCGGACGCCGAACACCTCGGCCAGCAGCGCCGGCCGGAGCACCTCGGCGGGCGGCCCGGAGGTGACGATCCGTCCGGCCGCGATGACGTACAGCAGGTCGCAGTGGCCGGCCGCCAGGTTGAGGTCGTGCAGGGCGGTGAGCACCGTCGGCCCGGCCTCCCGGACCAGCGCCAGCACCTCCAGCTGGTGCGCGATGTCCAGGTGGTTGGTGGGCTCGTCGAGCACCAGCACCCGGGGCTCCTGGACCAGCGCGCGGGCGATCAGCACCCGCTGCTTCTCGCCGCCGGACAGGCTGAGGAACCCGCGCCCGGCCAGGTGCCCGGCACCCACCCGGCGCAGCGCCGCGGCGCACCGCTCGTCGTCCCCGCCGGCCGGGCGGGCGAAGCCGCCGCGGTGCGGCAGCCGGCCCATGCCGACCACCTCGGCCACGGTGAAGTCGAACTCGGCGGAGTGCTCCTGCGGCAGCGCCGCCACCCGCCGGGCGGCCTCGCGGGCGGCGAGCGCGTGGAGATCGGCGCCGTCCAGCCGGACGGTGCCGGCGGCCGGCCGCAGCGCCCGGTAGACGCAGCGCAGCAGGGTGGACTTGCCGCTGCCGTTCGGCCCGACCAGGCCGACCACCTGGCCGGCGGCGGCGCGCAGCGTGACGTCGTGCACCAGCCGGGTGCCGGCCAGGTCGACCGAGAGGCCGTCGAGGTCGAGCGCGGGGACGCGCCCGCCTTCCATCAGCGGCCTCCGAAGGTGTAGCCGCGACGGCGCATCAGCAGCAGGAAGCAGGGCACTCCGAGGACGGCGGTGACCACGCCGACCGGCAGTTCGGCCGGGGCCAGCAGCGTCCGCGAGACGATGTCCACCCAGACCAGCAGCAGCGCGCCGGCGAGCGGGGCGACCAGCAGCACCCGCCGGTGCCCGGCGCCGACCAGCATCCGGGTCAGGTGCGGGACCATCAGGCCGACGAAACCGATCGCGCCGCTGACCGCGACCACGGTGCCGGTGACGGCGGCGGTGACCACGAACAGCTCGCGGCGCAGCCGGTCGCCGTCCACCCCGAGCGAGGCCGCCGTCTCGTCGCCCATGGCGAGCGCGTCCAGCCGGCCCGCCGCGCAGGCCAGGTGGGCGAGGCCGGCCAGCACGGTGGCGGCGGCGATCGGCACCGAGCCCCAGGTCGCGCCGCCGAGGCTGCCGAGCAGCCACATCATCGCGCTGCGGGCGGCCTCGCCGCGGGCGGCGCCGAACACCATCAGCGCCGTCACCGCCGAGAAGCCGTAGGACATCGCGGTGCCGGTGAGCACCAGGCGCAGCGGGGTGAGCCCGAAGGCCGTCCGCGCGGCGGCGTACACCAGCACCATGGCGAGCAGGGCCGCGCCGAACGCCGAGACGGAGATCGCCCAGACCCCGAGCGAGGCGAAGGCGCCGAGCAGCAGCACCGCGTTGGCGCCGACCGCCGCTCCGGAGGAGATGCCGAGCACGAACGGGTCGGCCAGCGCGTTGCGGACCATGGCCTGCACGGCGACGCCGGTGGCCGCGAGCCCGGCGCCGACCACCGCGGCGAGCACGGTGCGCGGCAGCCGGATCTCCCAGACGATGGCGTACGCGGCGGCCTCCCCGGCCTCCAGCCGACCTCCCGTCAGGCCGGCGCCGAGCAGCCGCAGGACCTGTGACCAGCCGAGCCCGGAGGCTCCCAGGGCCACCCCGCAGACCAGCGAGAGCAGCAGCGCGACCGTCAAGCCGGCGGCCAGCGGCGCGGTGGGTGTTCGGTGGAGCGGCGGGGTGGCCGGTGCGGTCACGGCGGACATGGCAGGGGGCGCGCCTTCGCCTCGGGCCGCGGCCGGCGGCGGGGCGGCGCGCCCGGGCCGCAGGGGTGCCGGGGCGTCATCCCCTCGCAGTCCACGGCGAGTTGTCGGGAGGTCAGCGCCCCGGGGCGATCGGGCTCGCGGGCGCGGGGCACCGCTTACCGTTGCGGGTCAGCGCCGGATTCGCACCGGCTTCCCCCGCGGGACGCCCTGGCAGCATAACAAGTGCTCTGGGTCTGCACCCCTTACAGGGTGCCCGGCGGCGGAAACGCGACCGCCCCCGTCCGGCGTGCGGACGGGGGCGGTCGAGGGAGGCTGGCCCGGGATCAGGCCTGCTTGGTCTCCCAGAAGATCTTGTCGACCTCGGCGATGAGGTCGAGCAGCGCCTGGCCGGTGGCCGGGTCGGTCGACGCCTTGGTGGCCGAGGCGGCCTTCAGGGTGTCGTTGATCAGCTGGTGCAGCTGCGGGTACTTCTCGAAGTGCGGGGCCTTGAAGTAGTCGCTCCACAGCACCGAGATGTGGTGCTTGACGGCCTCGGCGCGCTGCTCCTTGATGATGATGGCGCGGGCACGGAAGTGCGGGTCCTCGTTGGCCTGGTACTTCTCCTGGGTGGCCTTCACCGACTCGGCCTCGATCCGGGCCTGCGCCGGGTCGTAGACGCCGCAGGGCAGGTCGCAGTGGGCGTGAGCGGTGGCGCGCGGTGCAAACAGACGAGAGAACATGGGAGTCCTTCCTTAGATCGTCTTCCCGCGCCCGAGATTACCCTTCCGGCCCCCGGGTTTCGCGGCCGGGCGGCGGGCCTAGGGCAAAAGGCGGAGCCGCAACCTGCCCAATCCGGACATCGGCAGGTGGCCGCCGGTGCGGCAGACTGGGACGCGGCGGCCGGGAGGAGGAGTCGTGACACGGATGACGGAACCGGAGGACGGCGTCCCGGGGGGTGGCGCACCGTTCGGGCTGATCGACGTGGCGGGGCCGTCGATGGTGCCGACCCTGCGCGAGGGCGACCAGCTGCTGGTCCGCTACGGCGCGCGGATCCGGCCCGGCGCGGTGGTGGTGTTCCGCCACCCGTTCCAGCAGGACCTGCTGGTGGTGAAGCGGGCCGCCGAGCGGCGGCCGAAGGGCTGGTGGCTGCTCTCCGACAACCGGCCGGTGGACAGCGACAGCCGCAGCTACGGCGCCGTCCCGGACGAGCTGGTGCTCGGCCGGGTGCTGCTGCGGCTGCGTCCGCGTCCGGCCTGGCTGGCGCCGGGCCGCCGGCTGGAGCGCCTGCTGCTCACCGGCCCGCTGGCCCGGGTGCCCGGGCTGGCCCGCCGGCTCGGCGTCTGGGTCGACCCGGACGGCCTCTGACCCCGGACGGGCTCTGATCCCGGACGGGCACCCACCCGGACGGCCGCCCACCCGCGCCCCTAGCCCTGGTGGGCCGAGCCGGCCGCGTCCTGGGCCTCCTGGCGCTTGCGGGCCCGGTACGCGGCGACGTTGGCGCGGGTGGCGCAGCGGTCGGAGCAGTACCGCCGGGAGCGGTTGGTGGAGGTGTCGAGGTAGGCGTTGCGGCACGGCGCGGCCTGGCAGATGCCGAGCCGGTCGGCGCCCAGCTCGGTCAGGTGGACCGCCAGCCCCATGCAGGCGACGGCGCTGAAGTGCGCGGTGGCGGTCGGCGAGTTGTCGGCGAGGTGCAGGTGCCAGCGCGGCCGCCCGGCGTCGTCCAGGTAGTCGTGCCCGGAGACCAGCGGGCTGACCGGGTACTCCATCAGCAGGCTGTTGAGCAGGTCGACGCCGCGGACCTCGTCCCCCTCGGCGGCGGCCTCGAACACGCCGCGCAGCCTGGTCCGGACGGCCCGCAGCCGGGGCAGGTCCGACTCGTCGGCGAGCGCGGCGGCCCGCGACGACTCCGCGAACAGCGCGCGCACCGCGTCCACCGAGGTCAGCGAGTCGGTGCCGCGCTCGGGCTCCTCGGTGTTCACCAGCCGAACGGCCAGATCGGCGTACGAGGCGAGCTCCACGGTGGTCCTTCCAGAACAACATCGGTAACGGGCTGATTGCTTCCAGCCTATTACCCGGGCGGGCAAAACGTCGGCGCCCGGCCGGACCGGCCAGCCCGGCGCCGCCCGTAAGGCGCATAGCACCATTGTAAGGAACGAACCGGTGCGGTCGTGGAGCGGGTCGGTGAGGACCTCGCGGGGGTTGCCGGCCTCGACCACCACACCGCCGTCCATGAACACCAGGGCGTCGCCGACCTCGCGGGCGAAGCCCATCTCGTGGGTGACGACGATCATCGTCATCCCCTCCTCGGCGAGACCGCGCATGACGTCCAGCACCTCGCCGACCAGCTCCGGGTCGAGCGCCGAGGTGGGCTCGTCGAAGAGCATCAGCTTCGGCTTCATGGCCAGCGCGCGGGCGATCGCCACGCGCTGCTGCTGGCCGCCGGAGAGCTGGGACGGGTAGCTCTTCGCCTTGTCGGCGAGCCCGACCCGCTCCAGCAGGGCCATCGCGCGCTCCCGGGCGTCGGCCTTGGACTCGCCCTTCACCTGCACCGGCGCCTCGGTGATGTTCTCCATGGCGGTCATGTGCGGGAAGAGGTTGAAGCGCTGGAAGACCATGCCGATGTCCCGCCGCTTGAGCGCGACCTCGCGGTCCTTGAGCTCGTAGAGCTTGTCGCCCTTGCGCCGGTAGCCGACCAGCTCGCCGTCGACGGACAGCAGCCCGCCGTTGATCTTCTCCAGGTGGTTGATGCACCGCAGGAAGGTCGACTTGCCGGAGCCGGACGGGCCGATCAGGCAGAACACCTCGCGCGGCTTGACCTCCAGGTCGATGCCCTTGAGCACCTCGACCAGGCCGTACGACTTGCGCACCCCCTCGGCCCTGACCATCGGCTCGCCGGTGGCGGCGTCCTGGGGAGTCTTGCTCAGGTCGGTCATGCGTGACCACCTCCCTCGAGCCCCGGGACCACGTCGTGGTCGGCCTTGGGGGCGGGTCGGCCGGCGAACAGGCCGCGCAGCCGCTGGAGCGGGGTCGGCGGCAGTGTCCTGGTGGTACCCCGAGCGTAGTACCGCTCGACGTAGTACTGCCCGATGGTCAGCACGGAGGTCAGGAAGAGGTACCAGAGGCTGACGGTGATCAGCAGCGGGATGGTCTGGAAGGTGCGCGAGTAGATGTTCTGCCCGGCCCGGAACAGCTCCTCCAGCGCGATGACGCTGACCAGCGAGGTGGTCTTGAGCATCGAGATGGTCTCGTTGCCGGTCGGCGGGATGATCACCCGCATGGCCTGCGGCAGGACGATCCGGCGCATGGTCGAGAAGCGGCTCATGCCGAGCGCGTGGGCCGCCTCGGTCTGCCCCTCGTCCACCGACTGGATGCCGCCGCGGACGATCTCCGCCATGTACGCGGCCTCGTTGAGGCCGAGGCCGAGCAGCGCCGCGGTGAACACCGGGATCAGCGTGTTGGTCGACTCGGACCAGAACTCCGGGCCGAACGGGATGCCGATCGACAGCTTGGGCCACAGCGCGCCCATGAAGTTCCAGAACACCAGCTGGACCAGCACGGGGGTGCCGCGGAAGACCCAGATGTAGAACCACGCGGTGCCGGACAGCAGCGGGTTCGGCGACAGCCGCATCACCGCCAGGATGATGCCGCCGGCCACGCCCATCACCATGGACAGCGCGGTGAGCTCAAGGGTCACACCGAGGCCGTGCAGGATGCTGGAATCGAAGAGGTAGGTGTTGACGACATCCCACTGGAACGCGGGATTGAAGATCAGGGCGTGGAGCAGCATCGCCGCGAGGACCGCGACGACGACGGCTCCGGCCCACCGGCCGGGGTGGCGGACCGGGACGGCCTTGAAGGTTTCGGGCCGTCCCGGGTGCGCCTTCCCCTGATCGGAATGGTTCACAGTGGCCTCAGGGGGGTGGGGAACTGGCGAGGGGTCAGCTGGTGGCGCCGTTGATCTGGGACTGGGTGATCGCGCCCGCCTGGACGCCCCACTTGTCGAGGATCTGCTTGTAGGTGCCGTCGTCCATCAGCGACTGGACGGCGCCCTGGACGGGCTTGGCGAGCGCGGAGCCCTTCGCCAGGGCGATGCCGTAGGGCGCCTTGCCCTCGACCGAGCCGAGCTGCTCCAGCTGGCCGTTGGTCTGCTTGATCGCGTAGTCGATGACCGGGGAGTCGGCCAGCATGACCTGGTCGCGCCCGGAGACCACCGCCTGGGTCACGTCGGTCTGCAGGTCGAACTTGTCGCCGTCGTTGGGCACCGGGGGCTTGCCGGCCTTGACGCACGCCGGGTTGATGACGTCCTTGATCTGGTCGGCCTGGGTGGTGCCGGTCTGGACGGCGACCTTCTTGCCGCACAGGTCGTTGGGGTCGATCTTGTCCGGGTTGCCCTTCTTGACCGCAGCGCTGGTGCCCGCGATGAAGTAGGTCACCATGTCGACGGTGGCCTCGCGCTCCTTGTTGTCGGTCAGGGAGCTCATGGCCAGCTGGAACTTGTTCGCCTGGATGCCCGGGATGATCGCGGTGAACGGCGAGTTCTGGACCTCGACCGGGACGCCCAGCTTCTGGCCGATGGCGTTGGCCAGGTCCACGTCCATGCCGATGATCTTGCCCGAGGCGTCCTGGTACTCGTTGGGCGCGTACGAGGCGTCGGAGGCCACGACGATCTTGCCCGCCGACTTGACGTCGGCCGGCACCTGGGCGGCCAGGGCCGGGTCGGCGGCGACGGCCTTGATCGAGGCGGAGGCGTTCACACCGGCACCGGCGGTCGAGCCCGAAGTGGACTTGCTGCTGCTGCAGCCGGTCAGGACCAGGGAGACGGACGCGACAACCGCGCCGGCCGCGAGGAGGCGGGTGCGCTGGGTACGGGCGGTCATGAGGGGGATCTCCTCCTGAGGGAGAGGTCGGGCGGAGCGCGCCGCGGGGGAGCGGCGCACCGGGACAGCAGGCCGTACGGCGCTGTACGGGTGTCTTTTCGCTGTACGTCGTCGTGCGGGCAGAGCCGGTCGTGCATGGCCTGGGCAAAGAGGTCGCGCAGGGTGGAACGATGGTGCTGCTTCCGCCACCCTCCGCCGAGGTGGACGTTGATCGAACCGCCTCGACCAGGGGTCGGCTCGATCCGAGATGGGGGGAATCCTGCCATCTGATGACGGTCGGGTGGCCCTCATTCAGATCAAAATCGGATAACGAGGGGTCACGCTGTCCGCTATTCGGACGAATTCCGTGCCCCTGTCACCCTGCGTATAAGTATGCAGATCCCCCCGCAGTCTGCCCGGAGGCCCGCCCGGACCACCCGGGGGATTGGGCCGCCCGCGCGGCGACGGGCCGGATCCCGCCCGGATCCGGCCCGCCCCCACCGCCGCTGGACTGCCGCGCGCGCCGCGGCCCCGCTCAGATCCCGCCGTTGACCACGGCGTTCTGGGCCGCGCCCGCGGAGACGTTCCACTTGGCGAGGATCTTGTCGTAATCGCCGCTGCGGATCAGCTGGTCCACCGCCTTGGAGAGCGCGTCGCGCAGCTCGGTGTCCTCCTTGCGCACGGCGATGCCGTACGGGTTGGACCTGGACTGCGCGCCGGTGACCTCGAAGCGGTTGCCGCCGTCGGTGGTCTTCGCCGCGTATGCGGCCACCGGGAAGTCGTTGAGACCGGCCGCGGCCACGCCGGAGGAGACCTCGGCCAGCGCCTTGGCGTCGCTGTCGAACTTGTGCACGGTCAGCGGCTTGCTCACCCGGCTGCAGGCGGTCACCTGGCGGCCGATGATCTCGTCCTGGGTGGTGCCCTGCTGCACCGCGACGGTCTTGCCGCAGAGGTCGTCCAGGGTGTGGATGCCCTTGGGGTTGCCCTTCGGCACGGTGATCGAGCTGCCGGCGATGAAGTAGTCCACGAAGTCGACGCCGCCGCCCTGGACCGGCTTGTTGTTGTCGTCGACGCCCTCGCGGCGCTGGCGGATGTCACTCATCGCGGACATCACCACGTCGAACTGCTTGCCGTGCAGGTTCGGTATGAGTTTGTCGAAGGGAGTGTCGACGAACTCGATCCGGAGGTTCATGATCTTGCCGAGGGCGTTGGCGATGTCCGGGTCGAGGCCGTCCGGCTTCCCGTCGGAGCCGCGGAAGTCCACCGGCGCGTAGTTGAGGTCCACACCGATCCGCAGCACACCGGCACTCCGCTGGGCCTTCGGGACCTTGTCGCGGACGACCTGGAGCGGGTCCTTCGCGGCCTCCTCGCCGCCGCCGCCGCAACCGGTCAGCAGCAGGGCGCCGGCCGAGGCCAGGGTCAGGGCGGCGGCGGCCCGGCGTCGGGGGTGGGAACGGTGGTGCATGACGGTGCTCCTGTGGGAGGAAGGGCGTGGCGCCGCGGCGTCGCGGAGGTGTGCGCGAGAAGGCGGAACACCGGATCCTCCCATCCCTCCCTGCCGGGCGCGGTACCGGGTGTGTCAGAATTCGGTACCGGGTGACCCCCGGATGCTTGAACCAGACCGCCGAGTCGCGACAGGCTCGGGGTGCGCAGGAACGGAAGTCCAGAACGCGAACTCCGTATCCGAGGCACCGGCTCCCCTTCGTGTCTGCGTTCACTCCTGCGGGTACAGCGCGCCTTTCCGCCGTTGCCGCCTCCGGAGTCCGGTGCTTCCGACACCGGACGCCGTCAAGAGGCCGTATCGGGGATGAAAGGTGCGTGACGAGGACGAAAAGGCATAGGTGCGATGCCGTCGTCCGACCTACGCTCGGCCCGAAGCACACGCAGACAACTGGACAAAACCCTCATCCGAGGGCGCGGCCCGACGGCGGCGCCCCGACCCGTCACCCTCCCCGGGTCCGCTTCGGCGTACCCGGGTTCGGGTTTCGGTCGCTCCGACCGTCGGCCCGTGTCCTCGCTGATCAATGACGAAGAGGTCATCGTGGCAGCGGAGATCATCCACAGCAGCACTCAGGACACCGACGATCCGGTCGACGCCGTTTTCGCGCTCCACCGCGGCGGCAAGATGGAGGTCCGGGCCACCGTTCCGGTGCGCGACGCGGACGACCTGTCCCTCGCCTACACCCCCGGTGTCGCCCGTGTCTGCACGGCCATCGCCGAGCAGCCCGAGCTGGTGAACGACTACACCTGGAAGGCCAACACGGTGGCCGTCGTCACCGACGGCACCGCCGTGCTGGGCCTCGGTGACATCGGCCCGGAGGCCTCGCTGCCCGTGATGGAGGGCAAGGCCATCCTGTTCAAGCAGTTCGGCGGGGTGGACGCGGTCCCGATCGCGCTCGCCTGCACCGACGTGGACGAGATCGTCGAGACCGTCGTCCGGCTCGCGCCCTCCTTCGGCGGCGTGAACCTGGAGGACATCTCCGCCCCCCGCTGCTTCGAGATCGAGCGCCGCCTCCAGGACGCCCTGGACATCCCGATCTTCCACGACGACCAGCACGGCACCGCGATCGTCACCACCGCCGCGCTGTGGAACGCCGCCAAGGTGACCGGCCGCGAGATCGGCTCGCTGCGGGCCGTCATCTCCGGCGCCGGCGCGGCCGGCATCGCCATCGCCAAGATGCTGGTCGCCGCCGGCATCGGCGACGTGGCGGTCTGCGACCGCAAGGGCGTGGTGTACGAGGGCCGCGGCGACCTCACCGACGTGAAGGCCGAGATCGCCGCCCAGACCAACCGGAACGGGATCAAGGGCTCGCTGGCCGACGCGCTGGCCGGCGCCGACGTCTTCATCGGCGTCTCCGGCGGCACCGTGCCGGAGGAGGTCGTGGCGACCATGGCCGAGGGCGCGTTCGTCTTCGCGATGGCCAACCCGAACCCGGAGATCCACCCCGAGGTCGCGCACAAGTACGCGGCGGTCGTCGCCACCGGGCGCAGCGACTTCCCGAACCAGATCAACAACGTGCTGGCCTTCCCCGGCATCTTCGCCGGCGCCCTGCAGGTCCGGGCCACCCGGATCACCGAGGGCATGAAGCTGGCCGCCGCCAAGGCGCTGGCCGGCGTGGTCGCCGACGAGCTGACCCCGCAGAAGGTGATCCCCTCGCCGTTCGACGAGCGGGTCGCCCCGGCGGTCACCAAGGCCGTCGCCGACGCCGCCCGCGCCGAGGGCGTCGCCCGCCGCTGAGCCGGCACCCGCACGGTTTCGGGCCCGGGACGCGCGTCACACGGACGCGTGGTTCCGGGCCCGCGTCGTCGCGGCTAGTGTCCGCACCATGTTTGCTGCCTACGCCGCACGAATCGACGCCGACGACCCGCTGAGCGGGCTGGAGCTGGGCGAACTCCCCGAACCGCAGGCGCGCCCCGGGTGGAGCGTGGTGACGGTCAAGGCCGCCAGCCTCAACCACCACGACCTCTGGTCGCTGCGCGGGGTCGGCCTGCCCGCCGAGAAGCTGCCGATGATCCTCGGCTGCGACGCCGCCGGCGTCGACGAGCACGGCAACGAGGTGGTCATCCACTCGGTGATCGGTCAGACCGGCCACGGTGTGGGGCCGGACGAGCCGCGCTCCATCCTGACCGAGCGCTACCAGGGCACCTTCGCCGCGCGGGTGGCCGTCCCCACCTGGAACCTGCTGCCCAAGCCGGCCGGGCTGAGCTTCGAGCAGGCCGCCTGCCTGCCCACCGCGTGGCTGACGGCGTACCGGATGCTGTTCACCAACGCCGGCGTGAAGCCGGGCGACACCGTGCTGGTGCAGGGTGCGGGCGGCGGGGTGTCGACCGCGCTGGTCGTCCTCGCCAAGGCCGCCGGCCTGCGGGTCTGGGTCACCGGCCGGGACGAGGCCAAGCGCGCCCGGGCGGTCGAGCTGGGCGCCGACGCCGCGTTCGAGAGCGGCGCCCGGCTGCCGGAGCGGGTGGACGCGGTGATGGAGACGGTCGGCGCCGCGACCTGGTCGCACTCGGTGAAGTCGCTCCGTCCCGGCGGCACCATCGTGATCTCGGGGGCCACCTCGGGCCCCAGCCCGAAGGCCGCCGAGCTGAACCGGATCTTCTTCCTGGAGCTCAAGGTGGTCGGTTCGACCATGGGCAGCAAGGAGGAGCTGGCCGGGCTGCTCTCGCTCTGCGCCACGACCGGCGTCCGGCCGGTGATCGACTCGGTGCTGCCGCTGACCGAGGCCCGCGAGGGCTTCGCCCGGCTGGCCAAGGGCGACGTCTTCGGGAAGATCGTCCTCAACCCGTGAGCGGGCGGGCCGGCTGACGGCGGGAACGCACGTGCCCCCCGAGCCCATGGGCTCGGGGGGCACAGTGCCGGGCCGTGCGGGTGTCAGCCCAGGAGGCGCCGCAGCCGCTCGCCCGCCGAGCCCAGCACCGCGCGGGCCTCGGCCAGCCGGTCGGGCGTCACCAAGCCGTCGCGGGCCGCGTCGCGGACCTGGTCGCGGAAGCGGTCGAGCAGCCGCTCCAGCTCCCGGGCCGGGTCGCCGGCCGGGTCGATGGCCGTCCACCCCGGCAGGTCGGCCGGGGCGGTGCCCAGCGGCTCGTCCTTGTCCAGGTCGATCCGGGTGACGGTGATCCGCTCGCCCGGCGCGGCCTGGTCCGGCGAAGGGTGCCCCCACCGGGCGGCGTCGGCCAGCCCGGAGAGGCCCTTGGTCAGCTCGGAGAGCCCTTCGACGAGCCCGGTGGGCCAGTCCCCGCGGGCCGCGTGCTCGCGGACCTGCTGCTCGACCCGGCGCTTGATCCGCAGCGCCTCCTGCTGGGCGGCGGTCCGGGCGGCCCTGGACTGCTCGCGCAGCCGGCGGGCCTCCTCCTCGGCGGCCTTCGCCTTGGCCTTGGCCGCCTTCTCCTGCTCCTTGGCGCGCTTGGCCTGCTCCTTGGCCTGCCGCTTGAACTGGGCGAACTCGTCCTTGGCGCGCTGCCAGGCCTCCCGGTCCCCCCACGGGCCGGCCCACGGGTCCCCGGCGTCCTCGGCGGGCTCCGGCCGGGGCGCCTGCTTCGCCGCGCCCCACAGCTCCTCGCGCAGGTCCTTGGCGCTGTCCCGGACGTCCTCGCGGATCGCCCCGGCGAGCTGGGCGACCGAGTCGCGGATCTCCAGCTCCAGCTCGTCCAGCTCGCCCCGGCGGGCCTCCAGCTCGGCGCGCCCGGCGTCGGTCAGCCGGTAGACCTTGCGGCCGCCCTCGGTGCTGTGCGCGACCAGGCCCTCCTGCTCCAGCTTGGCGAGCCGCGGGTAGACGGTGCCGGCCGAGGGCGCGTACAGGCCCTGGAACCGCTCCTCCAGGAGGCGGATCACCTCGTAGCCGTGCCGCGGGGCCTCGTCGAGCAGCTTCAGCAGGTAGAGCCGGAGCCGGCCGTGGCCGAAGACGGGGGTCATCTCACGCCTCCTTGGTGAAGTCGGGGCCCTTGCCCTGGTCCGGGCCGGCCGGCAGCTCCTTGACGAGCACCGGGCCGTCGTCCTCGGCGTCGGGCCGGCGCAGCACGGTGACGGCGCCGGAGACGGTGGTCACCGCGAGGTTGCCGATGCCGTCGCCGAGCTGGCCGGAGAGCCGCTTGGCGCCCCAGGTGCCGCCGATCTTCAGCTGCTCGAAGGTGCTGGAGATGTCGCCGCTGTTGGTGCCGGCCTCGACCTTGGTGTCGGCCAGTGAGGGGAGCCGGACGCCGACCGGGCCGCTGACCGTGGTGACCTTGATGTCGCTCGGGGTGGCCACGTCGAGGTCCAGGGTGACCGCGCCGGTGACGGCGTGGGCCTGCACCTTGCCGGCGGTGCCGGCGACCACGGTGAGCCCGCCGGAGAGGGTGTTCAGCTTGAGCTCGCCGGCCACCGACTGGGCGTCGACGTCGCCGGTGACGGTGTTGGCGGAGGTCCGGCCGGTCAGGCCGACCAGGGTGACGTCACCGCTGGCGGTCTGGGTCGAGACGTGCTCGGCGAAGCCGGAGACGGTGGTGTCGGCGGAGACGGTGCCGACCTTGACCTCGGTGGCGGCCGGCACGGTCAGGGTGACCGCGGCGACCCGCTTGTTCTTGAACGAGGAGAAGAACTCCTTCACCGAGCTGACCGACTTCAGCACGTCGCCGAACTCGCTCCAGCTGCTGAGGTCCTGGTAGGTGACCGTCAGCACGCCGTCCACGAGGGTGACGTGGAGCGGCTCGCCCTTGAGCTCGGTGACCTCCAGGCGGGCCGGGCCCTCGGCGGCGACCACGTTCACCGTGCCGCCGATGATCCGCACCTGGAGGGTCCGGACCTCCTCGTCGATGGTGATCCTGTCGGGCCCCTCGACCGTCCACTGGCTCATCTCTGCCGCCTCCCGTTGCGACTCGCGATGTATCGCGTTCTCTTTTAAAGACGATATATCGCGTGACGGCGAAGTCAAGGGAATCCGGCCCCGAGGCCGGCCCGGAGCCGACCCGGAGGCGCCCCCTACGGGAGGCACGCGAAGGGCCCGGGAGGCGATCGCCTCCCGGGCCCTGTCCAACTTGCGCTCTACCGCGTCACTCGTCGTCCTCGTCGTCGAGCCGGGCCAGCCAGGTGGCCAGCCGCTCGACCGGGATCTCGAAGTCGGGGTTGAGGTCGACGAACTCGCGCAGGCGCTCGGCCAGCCACTCGAAGGTGACCTCCTCGTCGCCGCGCCGGTTCTCCAGCTCCTCGATGCCGCGGTCGGTGAAGTACACGGTTCGCTCCGGTCCGATGGTGGTGTTCGACCTGGTCAGGATAGTCCCGGACGGTCAGCCGTCGTTGCGGTAGTAGCTCAGCGAGAGCTTGACCGCGCCGGTGCCCTTGCTGCCCTGCTCGATCACCTTGGCGATCACGACGCCGCCGTTGTTCCGGTTGCGCAGGCAGAACAGCCGGCCGGGGGGCAGGTCGTCGAACTTCAGCTGCTTGGTGGGCTCCCGGTCGATCGCGGCGGCGCACGCCTGCGGGGTGAGCGTGTTGTCCCGGCTGATGAAGGCGTCGGAGTTGCTGTCCAGGTCGAAGTAGCCCCCGCTGGACGGGTCCAGGGCCCACGACGGGTAGGTCGAGTCCGCCACGACCTTCCCGCCGGCGAGGTCGAAGCTGTAGCTGTAGCTGGTGGCGAACAGCTCGGTGTTCTCGTACACCGGCGTGTAGACGGTGCTCCGGGGCACCGTGGCGCCCGCCGACGGGCTCTTGGACGAGCCGCTGCTCTTGGTCGGGGAGGCGGTGGGCGTCGGGGAGTCGTCCGTGGTGGGCGAGGACGCCGCGGAGCTCTGGGTGGGTGCCGGCTGCCCGGTGCTCTGCGGGGCGTTCTGCTGGGCGCTGCTGTGGCCCGCGCTCTTGTCGTTCTTGTCGAGCTGCTTGACCAGCACCACGCCGCCCGCGGTACCGCCGACCGCCATCACCAGGGCGACGGTCAGCAGCACCTTCCAGGAGACGCCCTTGCGCTTCGGCTCCGGCGCGGCCGCCGGGGTGTCCGTCACCACCGGGCCGGGCGGCGGGGTGTCGTAGGACGGCGGCTCCTGGCGCAGTTGCACGGTCGGCGGCGTGGGCAGCACCGGCCCGGTCGGCGCCTCGGTGGCGGGCTGCGGGGCGCCGTACGCGCCGAGCGGCGGCGGGGCGAAGCCGGGCGGCGGGGTGACCGGCGGCGGCTGCGGGGTGCTGTACCCGACGGCGGTCGCCGGGTGGGTCGGCTGCGCCACCGGCTGCGGGGGAGCGGTGGGCGGCGCGACCGGGGCCGGCGGCGGGGTGGCCGGGGCGGCCGGCAGCGGGGTCGGCGGAGTCTTCGGCAGGTCCGAGCGACGGGTGATCTCGGTGTTCACCTGCTTGGGCAGCCAGTCGTCGGTGAACCGCAGCTGCCCGCCGACCGACGGGTGGTTACGGGCGATCTCGATGATCTCGGCGGGCTTCGGCCGGTCCTCGGGGGACTTGGCCAGGCAGCGCAGGATCAGCTCGCGCAGGTCGGCCGGGACGGCGTCCAGCTCGGGCTGCTCGTGCACCACCCGGTAGAGCACCGCGGTGTCCGGGCCGTCGCCGAACGGCGCGGTGCCGCCGGCCACGTACGCGGCCAGCGCGCCGAGCGCGAAGACGTCGGTGGCCGGGGAGACCGGCTTGCCCTGGGCCTGCTCGGGGGACATGAACGCGGGCGAGCCGATCCGGTAGCCGGTGCCGGTCAGCGCGGTGGCGTCGGCGGCCCGGGCGATGCCGAAGTCGATCACGCGCGGGCCGTCGCCGGCCACCAGCACGTTGGCCGGCTTGAGGTCGCGGTGCACCACCTCGACGCTGTGGATCGCCTGCAGCGCCTCGGCGATGCCGCCCATCAGCAGCAGCACGGTCCGCACCGGCAGCGCGCCGTTCTCCCGCACCACTTGCTGCAGCGACGGGCCCGGCACGTACGCGGTGACCAGCCAGGGGGCGTCCGAGTCCAGGCCGCCGGAGTCGATCACCTGGGCGGTGTAGAGCCCGTGGATCCGCTGGGCGTTGGTGACCTCCTGGGCGAACCGGCGGCGGAACTCGCCGTCCTCGGCGAACTCCGGGCGGACCACCTTCAGCGCCACCGGACGGCCGCCCGGCGTGTACGACAGGTAGACCCGGCCCATGCCGCCGGCGCCGAGCCGGGCGAACAGCCGGTAGCCGCCGACCTCCCGCGGGTCGTCCGGGTGCAGCGGCTGGAAGACCGGCGGGAGCGGCGCGGCGGCGGCGTCCCGAGGTGCGTCGGCGGTCATGTGGTGATCCCCCTGGGAGAACGGTGAGGTCGTACGGGCGGCCGCGGGCGCTGTGACGGGCACCCGGGCAGCGGTCTGGCGAGGCATAACCTATCGAGCCGTCAGGTCCCGCCGCAGGTCGGTTCCGGTTTGGTTGCAGAGCTGGGACCTTGGCATGTCGGCATCGTGAAGTGGACCGCCGGCCGGCACGGCCCGGTACGGCACGGCACGCGCCACGGCCCCGAGCGCGGAACGGCCCCGGAACGCGGAACGGCCCCGGCCCCGCGCGGAGTGCGCGGGGCCGGGGCCGTGGTCCGGACGACGGGCGCCGGGGCGCCGGGGCCGTCAGGGCGTCAGATCGTGAAGATCTCCTCGAGCAGCGCCTGCTGCTCGGCGGCGTGACGCTTGGCCGAGCCGACCGCCGGGGCCGAGGAGGCCGTGCGGGCGACGCGGCGCAGGCGCGAGCCGTTGGCGCTGCGGCCGATGACGACCTGCAGGTGGTCGACCAGGTTCATCGCGATGAACGGCCAGGCACCCTGGTTGGCCGGCTCCTCCTGCGCCCAGACGAACTGGACGTCGTCGCCGTAGCGGGCCAGCTCCTCCTGGAGCTCGGCCACCGGCAGCGGGTAGAGCCGCTCGACCCGGACGATCGCGGTGTCGGTGACCCCGCGCTCGGTGCGGGCCGCCTCGACGTCGTAGTAGAACTTGCCCGCGGTGATGACCACCTTGCGCACGTTCGCCGGGTCGACGGTGGTGTCGCCGATGACCGGGCGGAACGAGCCGGACAGGAACTCCTCGGTCGCGCTCGCCGCGGCCTTCAGACGCAGCATCGACTTCGGCGTGAAGACGACCAGCGGCTTGTGGTGCGGGTTGTGCGCCTGCCAGCGCAGCAGGTGGAAGTAGTTCGACGGCAGGGTCGGCATGGCGACCGTCATGTTGTTCTGCGCGCACAGCTGGAGGAAGCGCTCCGGGCGGGCGGACGAGTGGTCCGGGCCCTGGCCCTCGTAGCCGTGCGGCAGCAGCAGGGTGACGCCGGAGTGCTGGCCCCACTTCTGCTCGGCGGACGCGATGTACTCGTCCACCATGGTCTGCGCGCCGTTGACGAAGTCGCCGAACTGCGCCTCCCACATGACCAGCGCGTTCGGGCGGGTCAGCGAGTAGCCGTACTCGAAGCCCATCGCCGCGTACTCGGACAGCAGGCTGTCGTACACGGTGTAGCGGGCCTGGTCCTCGGTCAGGTACAGCAGCGGGGTGTAGTCCTCGCCGGTGTTCCGGTCGATCAGGACGGCGTGCCGCTGGCCGAAGGTGCCGCGGCGGGAGTCCTGGCCGGCCAGGCGGACCGGGTGGCCCTCCATCAGCAGCGAGCCGATGGCGAGGGTCTCGCCCATCGCCCAGTCGATGGTGTTGTCCTCGACCGAGGCGGCGCGGCGCTGCAGCTGCGGCAGCAGACGCGGGTGGACGGTCAGCCACTCCGGCAGGTTGACCTGCGAGGCGGCGATCCGCTTGACCATCTCCTGGGAGATGCCGGTCTGGATGTTGACCGGGAAGTCGGCGACCGGCTTGCCGTTGGTGGCGGCGGCCGGGGTCTGGGCGGCGTCGCGGACCTCGGCGAAGACCTTCTCCAGCTGGCCCTGGAAGTCCTGGAGCGCCTGCTCCGCCTCCTCCATGGTGATGTCGCCACGGCCGATCAGGCCCTCGGTGTACAGCTTGCGCACCGAGCGCTTCTTGTCGATCAGGTCGTACATCAGCGGCTGGGTGAACGACGGGTTGTCGGCCTCGTTGTGACCGCGGCGGCGGTAGCAGATGAGGTCGATCACGACGTCCTTGTGGAACGCCTGGCGGAACTCGAAGGCGAGCCGCGCGACGCGGACCACGGCCTCCGGGTCGTCGCCGTTCACGTGGAAGATCGGGGCCTCGATCATGCGGGCCACGTCGGTGCAGTACATCGAGGAGCGCGAGGACGCCGGGGCGGCGGTGAAGCCGACCTGGTTGTTCACCACGACGTGCACGGTGCCGCCGGTGCGGTAGCCGCGCAGCTGCGACATGTTCAGGGTCTCCGCGACGACGCCCTGGCCGGCGAAGGCCGCGTCGCCGTGGATCTGGATCGGCAGCACCGGGAAGGTCGTGCCGCCCTGGTCCAGGATGTCCTGCTTGGCGCGGGCGATGCCCTCGACGACCGGGTCCACGGCCTCCAGGTGGGAGGGGTTCGCGGCGAGCGAGACCTTGATGGTCTCGCCGTCCAGGCCGGTGAAGGTGCCCTCGGAGCCGAGGTGGTACTTCACGTCGCCGGAGCCGTGCATCGACTTCGGGTCGAGGTTGCCCTCGAACTCGCCGAAGATCTTGCCGTACGGCTTGCCGACGATGTTGGCCAGCACGTTCAGGCGGCCGCGGTGGGCCATGCCGATGACGGCCTCGTCGAGGCGGTGCTCGGCGGCGGCGTCGATGGTGGCGTCCAGCAGCGGGATGAGCGACTCGCCGCCCTCCAGCGAGAACCGCTTCTGCCCGACGTACTTGGTCTGCAGGAAGGTCTCGAAGGCCTCGGCCGAGTTCAGCCGGCGCAGGATGCGCAGCTGCTCCTCGCGCTCCGGCTTGGTGTACGGCTTCTCCAGGCGCTCCTGCAGCCACTTGCGCTGCTTCGGGTCCTGGATGTGCATGTACTCGATGCCGACGGTGCGGCAGTAGGTGTTGCGCAGCAGGCCGAGGATGTCGCGGAGCTTCATCATCTTCTGGCCGCCGAAGCCGCCGACCGCGAACTCGCGCTCCAGGTCCCACAGGGTGAGGCCGTGCGTGGTGACGTCCAGGTCGGGGTGCTTGCGCTGCTTGTACTCCAGCGGGTCGGTGTCGGCCATGAGGTGGCCGCGGACCCGGTAGGAGTGGATCAGCTCCATGACGCGCGCGGTCTTGTTGACCTCGTCGTCGTGGGTGGTGGCGACGTCGGTGGCCCAGCGGACCGGCTCGTACGGGATCCGCAGCGACTCGAAGATCTCGTCGTAGAAGCCGTTCTCGCCGAGCAGCAGGCGGTGGATCTCGCGCAGGAACTCGCCGGACGCCGCGCCCTGGATGACGCGGTGGTCGTAGGTCGAGGTCAGCGTCATGATCTTGGAGACGCCGAGCCGGGACAGGGTCTCCGGGGCGGAGCCCTGGAACTCGGCCGGGTACTCCATGGCGCCGACGCCGACGATGGTGCCCTGGTTCTGCATCAGGCGCGGCACGGAGTGCACGGTGCCGATGCCGCCGGGGTTGGTCAGCGAGACCGTGACGCCGGTGAAGTCGTCCATGGTCAGCTTGTTGGCGCGGGCCCGGCGGACGATGTCCTCGTAGGCCTGCCAGAAGCCGAAGAAGTCGAGGGTCTCGGCCTTCTTGATGGCCGCGACGACGAGCTGGCGGTCGCCGTTCGGCTTCACCAGGTCGATGGCCAGGCCCAGGTTCACGTGCTCGGGCTTGACCAGGTACGACTTGCCGTCCTTCACCTGGTAGCTGTGGTTCATGCCCGGCGCGGCCTTGATGGCCTGGACCAGGGCGTAACCGATCAGGTGGGTGAAGGAGACCTTGCCGCCGCGGGCGCGCTGCAGGTGGTTGTTGATGACGATGCGGTTGTCGATCAGCAGCTTGGCGGGCACCGCGCGGACGGACGTCGCGGTCGGCACCTCCAGCGAGGCGTCCATGTTGGTCGCGACGGCCTTGGCCGGGCCGCGGAGCTGGATCAGCTCGGGGCCGGTCTCGGCGGCGGCGGCCGGCGCCGGGGCGGCGGCCTTGGGGGCCGGGGGGGGGGGGCGCCCCCACGCCGCGTGGCACGCGGCCGGGCCCGCCCTGCTGGGAGAGCGCTCCGGACCC
>NZ_JBHXTG010000022.1:64724-101214 GCF_042677465.1 Kitasatospora sp. NPDC127111 | reverse complement strand
CGGCCGGGCCGCCCGAGCCGGCGCCACCGCCCTGGCCGCGCCGGTCCTGGCCGCCCCGGCGGTCCTGGCGCGGCGGGCGGGCCTGCCGGTCGCCGCGGTCGCCGCCGCGGCCCCGGTCACCACCGGCCGGGCGCCCGGGCTCGTCGTCCAGCCGCAGCGTCAGCCCGATCCGCTTGCGCGGCACGTCCACCGTCGTCACCCGCACGGTCACGATGTCGCCGGGCTTGACCACCTCGCGCGGGTCCTTGACGAAGTTCTTCGACAGCGCGGACACGTGCACCAGCCCGTCCTGGTGCACGCCCACGTCCACGAAGGCGCCGAAGGCCGCGACGTTGGTGACCACGCCCTCCAGCACCATGCCCACCTCCAGGTCGCCGATCTTGTCGACGCCCTCCTTGAAGGTCGCGGTGCGGAAGGCCGGGCGCGGGTCGCGCCCCGGCTTGTCCAGCTCGCCCAGGATGTCGGTGACGGTCGGGATGCCGAAGGTGTCGTCGGCGAAGTCGCCGGGCCGCAGCGCCCGCAGCGCGCTGCTGTTGCCGATCAGCTGCCGCAGCTCCCCGCCGGTGGCGGCGAGGATCCGCCGCACCACCGGGTAGGCCTCGGGGTGCACGCTGGAGGCGTCCAGCGGGTCGTCGCCGTCGGGGATGCGCAGGAAGCCCGCGCACTGCTCGAAGGCCTTCGGGCCCAGCCGGGCGACGTCCTTGAGCGCCTTGCGGGTGCGGAACGGGCCGTTGGCGTCCCGGTGCGCGACGATGTTGTCGGCCAGCGTCCCGGTGATGCCGGAGACCCGGGTGAGCAGCGGCGCCGAGGCGGTGTTGACGTCCACGCCGACCGCGTTGACGCAGTCCTCGACCACCGCGTCCAGCGACCGGGAGAGCTTCACCTCGCTGAGGTCGTGCTGGTACTGGCCGACCCCGATCGACTTGGGGTCGATCTTGACCAGCTCGGCCAGCGGGTCCTGGAGGCGGCGGGCGATCGAGACCGCGCCGCGGATCGACACGTCCAGGTCCGGCAGCTCCTGCGAGGCGAACGCGGAGGCCGAGTAGACCGAGGCGCCGGCCTCGCTGACCATCGCCTTGGTGAGCCCCAGCTCCGGGTGGCGCTTGATGAGGTCCTCGGCGAGCTTGTCCGTCTCCCGGGAGGCGGTGCCGTTGCCGATCGCCACCAGGTCGACGGCGTGCCGCTTCGCCAGCGCGGCCAGGGTGGCGATCGAGGCGTCCCACTTGTTGGCCGGCTGGTGCGGGTAGATCGTCTCGTGGGCGACGACCTTGCCGGTGGCGTCCACCACCGCCACCTTCACGCCGGTGCGGAAGCCCGGGTCCAGGCCCATGGTGGCGCGGGTGCCGGCCGGGGCGGCCAGCAGCAGGTCGCGCAGGTTGGCCGCGAAGACGCGCACCGCCTCGTCCTCGGCCTCCTGGCGCAGCCGGCCGCGCAGGTCGATGCCGAGCCGGACCAGGATCCGGGTCCGCCAGGCCCACCGGACGGTGTCGCCGAGCCACTTGTCGGCCGGGCGGCCGCGGTCGGCGATGCCGAAGCGGGCGGCGATCCGCTGCTCGTAGTCGTTCTCCCCGGGGAGGTCGCCGTCCTCGCCGTCGTACGGGGAGAGTTCGAGGTCCAGCACCTCCTCCTTCTCGCCGCGCAGCATCGCCAGGATGCGGTGCGAGGGGAGCTTGGTGTACGGCTCGGCGAAGTCGAAGTAGTCGGCGAACTTGGCGCCGTCCTGCTCCTTGCCGTCCCGGACGGTGGCCACCAGCCGGCCCCGCGTCCACATCCGCTCGCGCAGCGAGCCGACCAGGTCCGCGTCCTCGCCGAACCGCTCGACCAGGATGGCCCGCGCGCCCTCCAGGGCGGCGGCCCCGTCGGCGACCGCCTCGTTGAGGTAGCCCAGGGCGAGGGCGGCGGGGTCCTGCGTCGGGTCGGCGAGCAGCGTGTCGGCGAGCGGCTCCAGCCCGGCCTCGCGGGCGATCTGCGCCTTGGTGCGCCGCTTCGGCTTGTACGGCAGGTAGATGTCCTCCAGCCGGGCCTTGGAGTCGGCGGCGAGGACCTGCGCGCGCAGCGCGTCGTCGAGCTTGCCCTGCGCCTCGATCGACTCCAGGACGGCCGTCCGCCGCTCCTCCAGCTCGCGCAGGTACCGCAGCCGCTCCTCCAGCGTGCGCAGCTGCGCGTCGTCCAGCGAGCCGGTGACCTCCTTGCGGTAGCGGGCCACGAACGGCACGGTCGCCCCGCCGTCCAGCAGCTCGACCGCCGCCTTCACCTGCCCGTCGCGAACGCCCAGCTCCTCGGCGATCTTCCGCTCGATCGCCTGCTGGGCCTGCCTGGCCACCTGTTCGACTGGCGTGGTCACGAAGCCGGTCACCTTCTCCAGAGTTGCTGTCCCCGTACTCCCTGCATTCTGGCAGGTACCGGCGACACCTCCCGGCCGCCCCCGGACACCCCGGGCGTGGCGCGCGGCCGGTTCAGTACCGGTCGTTGACCGGGTGGTCCGGGCGGCCGTCCTCGGCGAGGTGGATCAGGTGGGTCCCGTCCTCCGTGACCAGGCGGAGCTGGTCCGGGCCGGTCCAGACGAGCTCCTTGATCCCGTTGGCGTCGCCGTTGACGTACGCGACCTGCCAGCGGCGGGTGGTGAGGCCCGAGCCCTCGTCGACGTAGACCCAGTAGAGCGGGTCGGGCCCGAACCCGGCCGTGCCCCGTTCCACCACCAGCTCGCGGTCCGGGCGGCCGGGCGCCGCCTCGGAGCGGGTCGTCCGGTGGTGGTCCGAGAAGACGCCGGAGAGGAACCACAGCGGCACCGCGCCCACCGCCAGCGTCACCACCACGACGCCGAGCGCGCTGCGGGCCCAGACCGGCCCGCGCGAGGACACCAGCGCCACGAAGAGCAGGACCAGCACCAGCGTTCCGAACAGCAGCGGCCGGTGCAACCACTGCGCCAGGACCAGGAACCCGCCCGAGCGCCGGTTCACCCAGCCCGTGACGGCGGCGACCGTCAGCACTCCCGCGCCCCCGAGCGCCCCCCACATGACCCAACGGTCCCATCGGCTCCTCATGAACCAAGCCTAGTGTTCGAAATCCGCCCGACCGGCGGGATCCCCGGCGGTACAGTGCCGGGCATGTGCGCTGCCGCCAGGATGCATGACGACGAACCGGACATCGACGCAACCCTGGTACGGCGCCTGTTGGCCGCCCAGTTCCCGCAGTGGAAGACGCTGCCGCTGAGACCGGTCGCCCCCTCGGGAGCGGACAACGCGATGTTCCGGCTCGGGCCCGAACTCGCCGTCCGGCTGCCCCGGGTGGGCTGGGCCGCCGACAGCGTCGGGCGCGA
The DNA here is from genome assembly GCF_042677465.1 of Kitasatospora sp. NPDC127111. NCBI lineage: Bacteria > Bacillati > Actinomycetota > Actinomycetes > Kitasatosporales > Streptomycetaceae > Kitasatospora > Kitasatospora sp. NPDC127111. The sequence continues at coordinate 97,895 of NZ_JBHXTG010000022.1, read as the reverse complement.
GCAGCGGTGGCTCCCCCGGCTGGCCCCGCACCTGCCGCTGCCGATCCCCGAACCGCTCGCCCACGGCCGGCCGGCCGCCGGCTACCCCTGGGAGTGGTCGGTGCTGCGCTGGGCGGACGGCGCCAACCCGGTCGTCGGCTCCGTCACCGCGCCCCTCCAACTCGCCCGGGACCTTGCCGGGTTCATCACGGCCCTGCGCGCGGTCGACCCCGCCGACGGCCCGCCCGCCGCCCGCGGCGTCCCCCTCGCCGCCCGGGACGCCCCCACCCGCGCCGCGATCGGCCGGCTGCGGGGGGCGATCGACACCGAGGCGGCAACGGCCCTGTGGGACAAGGCCCTTCGCCTTCCCGAGCGGGCCGGCCGGCCCGTCTGGATGCACGGCGACCTCTCCCCCGGCAACGTCCTGCTCAGCGGCCAACGGCTCACCTCCGTCATCGACTTCGGCGCGATGGGCGTCGGCGACCCGACGGTGGACCTGATCGTCGCCTGGAACCTCCTCCCGGCCGCCGCCCGCCCCGTGCTGCGCACCGCCCTCGCCGCCGACGACGCCGACTGGGAACGCGGCCGCGCCTGGGCCCTCTCCATCGCCCTCATCCAGCTCCCCTACTACCGGTCGACCAACCCGGCCCTGGCCGCCAACGCCCGCCACGTCATCCGCGAGGTCCTCGCCGACCGGAGCGTGTGAGGGCGTCCCGCCGGGTAGCGGTCGGGACCGGCCGGGTGAGGGCCTCCCGCCCGGGACCGGCCGCTACCCGGTCCGCGTGGCGTCGGCGGCGAAGGACGGCGCGGCGGTACGGGCGGCCTCGGTGTGCGGGCGATCCCTGCGGCGTGCGCCCTCACCTCCCCACTCCGGCGAGCGCCCCCCGGAGCCGAACCCGGCGAGGAGGCCCGCCGACCCGGGCCGCCCGCGGTGCTCAGAGGGCGGCGCGGGCCTCGTCGACCTGGTCCAGGACGGCCTTGGCGGCGGCGGAGGCGGCGAGGGCGGCGGCCTCGTCCAGCAGTGCGCGGGCGTCGCCGGGGCGGTCCTGGCCCGCGGCGAGGTAGGCGAGGCCGACCAGGTTGGCGGCGACGCCCGCGGGGAAGGCCAGCTCCCGGCGCAGCCGGGTCGACTCCTCCAACAGCGCACGGGCGTCGGCGAGTTCGCCCGCCTGGTGGGCGGCGATGCCGAGGTGGCGCAGGGCGTAGGAGAGGGTGCGGTGGTCGCCCGCGGCCGCGGCCAGGTCGCGTGAGCGGTGCAGGGCGGGGAGGGCGGCGGCGTGGTCGCCCCGGACGACCTGGTGGTAGACGGCGGTCCAGAACACCGCCTCGGCCTCGCCGCGCCGGTCGCCGAGCGAGCGGTACAGCTCGCGGGCGCGCTCGAAGAACGCCAACTCGGCTTCGTCCGCCTCGCGTTGCCGGAGGAAGCGGGCGTGCAGCACGCGGCCCCGGGTGAGCGCGAGATCGGCCTCGGCGGCGTCCAGGGCGCGGTCGGCTTCGGGCAGCAGCTCCGCCTCGCCGCCGAAGGTGGCGCGGTCGCAGAGGAGTTGGGCCTGTTCGATGCGTTCGTCCATGGGCCGACCCTATGCGGTGGCCGGTTCTACGGCAGTACGCGGTCGAGCGTCGCCCGGCCGGCCGGTCCCCAGGTGACCTTGCCGCCCGGGAGGCCGCGGTCCCCGGCGCGGCCGATGGCGATCAGGTTCAGGGCCCGCAGGACCGCCCAGCCCCGGGCGCGGCGGACGGTCGCCCCGTCCACGCGGGTGTGGGCCGCCGCGTCCGCGTAGGCGTCGAGGAACGGTGCGGCCGCGCCGGCGGGCAGCAGCATCCATCCGGCCGCCAGGTCGGTCGCCGGGTCGCCGGTGCAGAGGTCGCCGAAGTCGAGCACGCCCGCGAGCGTGCCGCCCGTGACGACGACGTTCGCCGGGTGCAGGTCGGCGTGCAACCATACGGCCGGGCCCGGCCAGGCGGGCGCCGCGACGGCGTCCTCCCAGACCTCCCGGATCCCGTCGGCCAGACCGCCGAGGCCGTAGGGGGCGTCCGGGCCGTCGGCGAGGCCGGCCGCGCGGCACGACCGGTCGAACTGGTGCGTGAGCGTCGCGAGGGGCACCCCGCGATCCCGGCCCGGCGGCGCGTCCGCCGGGGCCGCGCGGTGCAGCGCCGCGAGGAACCCCGCCAGGCGCTCCGCCGCTTGCCGGCCGCGGGACACCGGGGCCAGGTCGGCCGGTTCGCCGGGCACCCAGGCCGCGACGGCCCACGGCCACGGGAACCGGGCGGACGGCCGGCCCGCCCGCACCGGGACCGGCACCGGGAGCGGCAGGTGCGGGGCGAGGACGGGCAGCCACCGCCGCTCCTTGTCCAGCAGTGACGGTGCGCGCTCGGTGCGCGGCAGGCGCACGGCCAAGCCGTCACCGAGTCGCCACACCCGGTTGTCCCAGCCGCCGTCCACCGCCCGCAGTTCCAGGTCCGCGAGGTCCGGGTGCTGTTCGCGCAGCAGGGCACGCACGAGGCCTTCGTCGATCACGACACCGTCCATGTCCGCCATGATCGCAGCCCGCGTCCGGCCGCGGCCAGTGGGCTCGGTAGGGTGCGGACATGACACGCCACCTCGCCTTCGACGGCCTCTGCAACTTCCGTGACCTGGGCGGCTATCCGGCCGCTGACGGCCGGTCAACCCGGTGGGGGTGGCTGTACCGGTCGGACGCGCTCGGAAAGCTCTCCTCGCCGGCCGACCTGGAGCGGTTCGGGGCGCTCGGGATCGGGACGGTGATCGATCTGCGCTACCCGTGGGAGATCGCCCGCCGCGGGCGGGTCCCGGAGCTGGACGGGGTGGCGTACCACAACCTGTCGATCGAGCACCGCCCGTACGACCAGGCCGAGATCGACCCGGAGCTCGACCCCTGGCGCTACCTGGCCGACCGGTTCGCCGAGGTGGCCGAGGACGGCGTGGTGGAGATCCGGGAGGTGCTGGAGCTGATCGCCGCGGCCGACCGGCCGGTGGTGTTCCACTGCGCCTCCGGCAAGGACCGCACCGGGCTGATCGCCGCGCTGGTGCTCACCCTGGTCGGGGTCGGCGAGGACGACGTGGCCGCGGACTTCGCGCTCACCGAGCTGGCCACCCCGCACCTGGTCGCCGCCTGGCACGCCGCCAACCCGGGGCGCGCGCTGCGCTGGCCGGGCTTCGGGCGCGCGCCGGAGGAGGTGATCCGCCACGTGCTCGCCGACCTGACCCGCGCCCACGGCTCGGTGCGCGGCTACGCCACCGGCGCACTCGGCCTCGACGAGCGCCTGATCGACGAGCTGCGGGGGCGGCTGCTCACCGCGTAGCCGGCCGCACCGCGATCACGCGGGCCCCGGGAAAGGATCAGCGGCGGCGGGGGCGGCCCGGGCGGCCCCCGGAACGACCCGGTGCGGTGCCGCGGCCCTGGCGCGGGCCCTCGGCGGGGACGGTGGCGGTGGCGGGCCAGTGGGTGGGACGGGTGAGGGACTCCGGGAGCCGGGTGGTGGCGTCGCCGCGGGCGGCGTTGAGCTGCGCCTGGGTGAGGAAGAGCGCCTCGGTGAGATCGGCCCCGGCCACGTTGGCGTCCCGCAGGTCCGCGCCGATGAGGTCGGCGAGCCGCAGGTCCGCACCGGCGAGGTCGGCGGCGACCAGCAGCGCGCCGCGCAGGTTGGCACCGCGCAGGTCCGCACCGCGCAGGCGGGCGCCGAACAGGTCGGCGCCCCGGTGCTCGCGGCGGCGCGGGACGGCGGCCCGGACCAGCTCGCTCGCCCTGAGCAGCAGCTCGGCCACGCCCTGCCGGTGCGCGGGGACGTCGACCGCGAGGATCTCGTCCGGGGTGCCGGCGGCGAGCCGCTCGGTCTCCTCCAGCGCCCGGCGCAGCTCGGCGTGGACGGGCCGGGCGGGGGCGAAGGTGAGCGCCTCCGTCAGGTACCGGAGCAGCTCGTGCAGCTGCCGGACCACCGGGAACACCTCGAACATCCGCGCCGCACCGGCCGGATCCTCGCGCCAGCTCCGGCCCCCGAAGGTGACCTGCGAGACGTGCTGACCCGCCCCGAAGCAGTCGTAGACCGTGCAGCCCTGGAAGCCGCTGTCGCGCAGCCGGGCGTGGATGCCGCAGCTGAAGTCGGTCCGCAGGTTGCGGCAGGGGGTGCCGGCGGACTTGTCGACGGCGAAGTCGGCACCGGCGGCGAACGGCAGCGCGACACAGCACAGCCCGAAGCAGCTCCCGCAGTCGGACACGAGTGTGAGGGGTGTGAGCGCGGCCATTGTTCGGTTGTCCTCCGGTCGACGTGGTGGTGCGTCGTAGAGCGTACCGACACCATCCTGGCGCCGGGGACCGTCCGGGAACCGGGGGCCGGTCGGGGCGGTCCGTTAATGTGGTCGGCCGGTGTCGGTTCGGTCCGCCGATTCCGTACCGATCGATGGAGGCGAGCAGGCATGTCCCGGCACGACGTGGCGGCGTACCCGGACACCGAGGACACGGGCGACACCCCGCATGCCGAGCCCGCCGGGGACGACCCCACCGGAACCGCCCGCGCCGAGGAGCTGCGCCTCTCCCCCCGGGCCCGCACCGTCGCGCTCACCCTGCTCTGCTTCGCGGTCTGCCTCGGCATCGCCGCCCAGCAGTGGACCACGCTCCAGCTGGGCGGCTTCGACCTCGGCATCTTCGACCAGGGCGTGCGCGGCTACGCGCACTTCGGCCTGCCGGTGTCGTCGCTGAAGAGCTTCCACCACGAGTTCCCCGCGGACTTCTCGCTGCTCGGCGACCACTTCTCGCCGGTGATCGCGCTGATGGCGCCGCTGTACTGGCTCTGGGACGACCCGCGTTCCCTGCTGATCGGCCAGGCGCTCTGCTTCGCGGCCGGTGTGCCGCTGATCCGCCAGGTGGCCGCCCGCTGCTTCGCCGGGGCCGACCCGCGCACCGCCCGCCGTGCCGCCGACCTGGCCGGGCTCGCGTACGGGCTGGGCTGGCCGCTGCTGGTGGCCTCGCGCGGCGGGTTCCACGAGGTCGCCTTCGCGGTGCCGCTGACCCTGCTGATGCTGGAGCGCGGGATGGCCCGCCGCTACGGCACGGCCGCGCTGGCCGGGCTGCTGCTCTGCTGCACCAAGGAGGACCTGGGGCTGGCGGTCGGCGCGTACGGGCTGGTGCTGCTGCGGGCCCGCCGGGACGAGGACCGGGAGCGCCGGCGGCGGACCGCCCGCTGGGGTGCGGGCTTCCTGCTGGGCGGGCCGCTGGCCTCCGCCGTGGCGATCGCCCTGCTGGTGCCGGCGATGGGCGGGGCACCGGGCTACTACTGGAACTACCAGTCGCTCGGCGAGAACGGCGGCGACGCGCTCTCCCACGTCCTGCGGGACCCCACCCTCCTCGTCTCGACGCTCTTCGACGCGCCGCTGAAGCCGCTGCTGCTGCTCTGGATCTTCGGCACCCTGTTCGCGCTCCCGCTCCGCTCGGCGACGGTGCTCTGCGCCGTCCCGCTGCTCGCCGAGCGGGTGCTCTCCAGCAACCCGAACCACTGGTCGGTCGCCCGGCACTACGACGCGTTCCTCTGGCCGGTCCTGCTGGTCGCCGCGCTGGAGGTGCTGGGCCGCTGCCACCGCGCGGCGCTCACCCGCCGGCTGGGCGTGGCGGCGGCGGCCGTGACGGTGGCGGCGGCGCTGCCGATGGGGGCGGCCAACCTGTTCGTCCCGGCCTACTGGCAGCCGAAGGCCAGCGAGGCGGCGCTGCTCCGGGGGGCCGAACGGATCCCGGACGGGGCCACCGTCGAGGCCGACAACCAGGCCGCGCCGCGGCTGTCGGCGCGCACCGACGTCGTGCTGGTGGACGAGAAGCCGCGCGGCCGCGAGTACGTGCTGCTGCGCTCCGACAAGCGCGCGTTCCCGTTCAAGACGGACCGCGAGCAGGCGGCCCGGATCGAACTGCTGCTGGCGCACGGCTACCGGCAGCTCTGGGCCGAGGACGGCGTCGTGCTGCTGCACCGCGAGGGCTCCGAGCCGGTCCCGGGCGAGCACGTCCCCGGCCCGGACAGCACCCCGTACCAGGACGAGGTGCCGTCGGACGTCGGCCACAACCTCTTCCGCGGCTGACCTCGGCCCGCGGCTGACCACCTCGGCGCGGCGCCGACCGGGGTTCCGCCGCCGGACGGGCCCTAACGCTGGGGCACCGGGTACGGCAGCAGCTCGGCCCGCTTCGGCGGCCGGCCGTCGCCGGAGGAGCGGCCGGTGAGGCGGCGGCCGATCCAGGGGCCGAGGTGGGTGCGGGCCCAGCGGGCGTCGGCGGCCAGCTTCGCGGCGCGGCCGGGCGGGGCCGCGGTCGGCAGCGGGGCGCGCCAGTCGAAGGAGGCGGGACGGCCGAGCGCCTCCAGCACGGCTTCGGCGACCCGGCGGTGGCCCTCGGGCGAGAGGTGCAGCCGGTCCTCGGCCCAGAGCCGGCGGTCGTCGAAGCAGGGCGCGGAGAACAGGTCGACCACCGCGATGCCCGGGTCCCGGCCGAGCTCGTGCACGAAGGCCTTCATCCGCAGGATCGCCGGCAGCAGCCGGGTGCTGCCGCCCAGCCGCCGGGTGGGGTCGGTGCTGGTGAACATCACCACGGTGGCGCCGGTGGCGCGCAGCGCGGTGGCGGAGCGGCCGAGCAGGTCCTCGACCCGGGCGATGTCGCAGCGCGGCCGCAGCACGTCGTTGAGGCCGCCGGCCAGGGTGACCAGCTCGGCGCCCATCGCGGCGGCGGGGGCGAGCTGCTCGTCGTGGATCTGGCCGATGAGCTTGCCCCGGACGGCGAGGTTGGCGTACCGGAACCCGCCGGCGGGCCGCTCGGCGGCGAGCCGGTCGGCGACCCGGTCGGCCCAGCCCCGGTAGTGGCCGCCGGGCAGCAGGTCGTCGCACATGCCCTCGGTGAAGGAGTCCCCGACGGCGACGTAGCTGGCGAAGCCGCGGTGTCCGGTGGGCGTGGTCGGCGCGGTGTCCGCGCTCTTCTGCGCAGTGTTCTCCATGGCCCGATGATCGTACGCGCAGCGCTTCCGGCACCGGCCACGGACCTCCCCCGGACCGGCCCCGGCCCGGGACCCGCCGCAGCCCGGTACGGCCCGCTCCAAGCCCGCTCCAGCCCGCTCCAGCCCGCTCCCGCCCCTCCGGCCCGCTCCCGCCCCCTCCGGCCCCGTCCGGCCCCGTCCGGCCCGCATCAACACGGCCGCTCATCGAATGACGAGCCTCCGTTTATCGGCACCGGGCACCGTGGAGCACGTCGGGAGGGACACCCGGCCGGGAACGGATCGGCAGGACGCCGAACCGCACCGCGACCGAGAAGCCACATCGGGGGGAAGAGAACCATGAGCAGCACCAGCCACCGCCGCCGGGCCGCCGCGATCACGCTCGTCACCGCAGCCGCCCTCACGGCCGGCCTCGCGGGCACGGCCTCCGCCGCCACCACCACCGCGGCCGGGGCGAAGGGCACCACCCAGGTCCAGGCCGCCACCTCGGCGGCCCGCAGCACCGTGGTCAAGCTGAACAACTGGACGGGTTGCACGCTGACCCGGGAGTCGTGGGAGCTGAGCCACGGGATCTGGACCTCCGAGCCGCCGGTGCGGATCTACGACCAGCAGCGGGGGAGCTGGTCGTCGGAGTCCAACGGGTTCGCCACCGGCACGGAGGGGTACGCGCAGTTCTACGCGGAGAACTGCGCGAACCCGGTCCTCAACGGGCGGCTGGTGCGGGTGCACTGGAACAACCCGTACGTCGGCTCCAACTCGTACGACTGGGCCGGCTCCGACCTGAAGTTCCACCTCAACAAGGCGGGCGGCTCCGGCAACAACGCCACCGTCGAGTTCTCGGTCTGGGGCAGCTGACCGCTCCCCCGCACCACGCACCACCCCGGGCCGCGTTCGACCCCCTGCTGTCACTGCGCGGTGGACGGCGTGTCATGAATCTGCAACAGCATTCCCACCAGCGGCGATACGCATTGATTGCGCCTCAAACCGGTCCTTAGGGTGCTCGGATGCCGTCGTGCCGACGGCGCGGGAGCAGCGCGAGGGGTGGGACATGGCGGACGGTTCGGGCTACACGATCCAGGCCGGCGGCGCCGAGGGACAGGCGAAGGCACTGGACAAGGCCTCGGGGGACGAGGGCGCGATAGGCACGGCGATCGCCGACCCCGTGTGCTACGCCGGGGACGTGTTCGGCGGCGAGGACGTCGACCCGGCGTACCTGAACTTCAGCCACTCCTGGCAGGCCGAGACCGCGACGATCAAGAGCGCGCTGAGCGAGCTGGCGGGCAAGGTGCGCACCTCCTCGGCCAACTACCAGTCGGCGGACGGCGCCGTGGTGGCCGGCCTCGCGGCGGCGGGAGGCGGCGGCGAGCACCGCCCCTTCGGCTGACCGCACCGCCGCGCACCGGCGCGACACCACACCGCACCACCACGGGGACCAGGACACGGGGGCGAACGAGCAGCCATGGCAGGCGAATCCACCACACAGCGATGCAAGGCGCTGAGCGACCGACTGAAGGACGTCCGCGAGGCGGACAGCAAGAACGACCTCATATCCGCGATCAAGGGCGCCCTCGCGGTCCACGCGCCGCTCGGCGACCCGGGCGTCATCGAGGCCACCGGCAAGCGCTACCAGCGCGCGGCCGCCGACTCGAACCAGCTCCACCAGGACGTCATGACGGTCGCCAATGCCGGTCTGCCGGACGTCTGGACCGGCTCGACCGGCGCGAAGGCCGCCGAGGTGGTGGCCGCCGCCGCCCGCGCCGTCGACCAGCAGACCACGGCGTTCCACCGCGGCGGGATCGCCCTGCTCCACCTCGCGGACGGGCTGCGCATCGCCCAGAGCCAGGACGGCACCGCCCGCTCCGGGCTGCAGCAGGTGCTGAGCTCGCTCGGCGGCGAGGACGGCTGGTTCGACGACTGGGTCGAGGACGACGACGAGGAGGCCGAACGCAAGAAGGCGCAGCAGGCCGCCGCGCCCTACGTCGACTCGATGCTGAACGCCGCCAGGAAGGCGGACGAGGCGACCCGGGCGGCGGCCCGCGACCTCAACAAGCTGGCCTCCGAGGCCCGGGCGAGCAAGATGCAAACCAACGGGGTCACCTCCGCCGACAAGCTGGTGCTGGCCGAGACCTCCGGGGCGGACGGCCCGACCGAACTGAACGAGCTGCTGACCGCCAACGACATGAAGCGGTCCGGTGAGTACCTGAACAAGATGAACGACAAGGACCGGGCGGACTTCGAGAAGCTGCTCGCCGACTCCAAGTCCCCGCAGGAGCGTGCCTATCTGATGAAGGCGCTGGCGGCCGGTCACTCCATGGACGAGATCCGCGCCTTCCAGGGCAAGATCCACGGCAAGGACCCGCACTGGCTGCGCCAGCACCTGACGCCGGTGTACGCCGAGGACGAGGACCGGTCCAGCGGCGGGATCAACGACAACGGCTCCAACAAGAACACGGACAACGTCGTGTTCGGCACCGCCCAGTGGCAGCAGGCGAACACCGAGGGCACCTGCGTGGCGTCCTCCACCGTCACCGCCCGGGCGATGGTCGACCCGCTCTACGCACTGGACCTGACCGGCGGCCCGTCCGGCCAGGAGGACGACCCGGAGGCGTTCAAGCAGCGGCTGCTGGCCGAGCAGCACCGGGTGCACAAGGAGGGCGACGGCGGCAAGAACTGGGACGGCATGCAGCCGGACGGCAAGGAGAAGGTGCTGGAGAAGGAGGTCAGCCCGCACACCGGCGCCGAGTTCGACTACAAGAAGATGCCGGACGACGACGCCCGGCGCGAGCTCCTGCCGGACATCGAGAAGGCGGTCGCCGACGGCAAGCCGGTACCGATCGGGGTCGAGGGCTACGACAAGGACGGCAAGCGCTCGGGCCACGCCATGATGATCGTCGGCCAGGAGGGCAACATGCTGCAGATCTACAACCCGTGGGGCACCACCACCTGGGTCAGCGAGGAGGACTTCGTCAACGGTCACATGGACCGCGCCTCGGACAACCGGCTGCCCACCGCCTACGCCGTCCACTTGCCGAAATGACCGGGCGGACGACGCGGACGAGGCGGACGAGGACGTCCCTGCGGGCCGTGGTGCTGGCGGCCGTGCTGGCGGGCGGCCTGACGGCCTGCGGGCAGGACGCGCCGGGCCGCGGCCGGGTGCTCGGCGCGGAGGAGCGCTCGGTGACCGTCAAGCCCGGCGAGCGGTTCTCGATCCCCGTCCGGGACAACGCCTCGGTCGGCGACCGCTGGAGCCTCGTGGACCCGCGGCCGGACGCCGCCGTGGTGGCCGAGGTCGACGAGGTGCTCGACACCCCGGACGGCGCCGAGGACGCGGACGGCGCCGGTGGCACCCGCTACTACGTCTTCGAGGCCAAGGGCGGCGGCACCACCACCATCACGCTCTTCAACTGCTTCCGCTCACTGTGCGACAACCCGAAGACCAGCGACCAGAACAGGACACTACTCGTGCGCAACACCTACACGGTGACGGTCCGTTGAGCGCCGACGACCGCTACCGCCCCAAGACCGACGACGAGCTGCGGCAGCTCGACGTACCCGCCCTGCTCCGCTACGGCCTGGCGTTCGCCGGCCCGTACCGCGCCACGCTGTTCGGCGAGGGCGCGATCGCGGCGGCGCTGGCCGCCGACCGGCTGGGGGTGCTCCCCCGCTCGGTCTCGTTCCTCGCCGAGGTGGTGCGCAGCGGCGGCGCCGGCTACGCCGCCGGCCTCGCCGAGCCGCTGCCCGGGGCGGAGCCCACCCGGCTCGCCCGCGAGTGGCTCAGCTCGGCGGCCACCACGGCCACCACCACCGACGGCGACCAGCTGCTCGCCCGCTGGCTCGACGCCGTCGCCGAGATCCTGGGCCTGCGCCGGAACGTCCGCTCCGGCCCGGCCGGCGAGACCGGCTGACGGGAGCGGTCGGCCGAACCGGCTGACGGGGGCGCCCGGCGAACCCGGCTGACGGCGGCGGGCCCACGGGGGCGCCCCCGCCGTCAGCCGGCCGGCACCGGCGCGGTGACCCAGTGCGCCCGCACGGCGTCCGTCGGACGCTGCTCGCCGAGGGCGTCGAGGCCCCACGCGCCCAGTGCGTCGACCACCTGACGGAGCGTCGCGCCGCGTTCGGTGAGCTCGTACACGGTGGCGTTGGCGGGCCGCTCCAGCCGGCGGCGCAGGACCAGGCCCTCGGACTCCAGCTGCTTGAGCCGTGCGGCGAGGACGTCGGTGGAGACGCCGGGCAGGTCGGCGTGCAGGTCCGTGTACCGGCGCGGGCCGGCCAGGAGTTCACGGACGATCAGGAGGCTCCAGCGCTCCCCCACCGCGTCCAGGGCGCGGGCGACGGCGCAGTACTGGTCGTAGCTTCGGCGTGACATGTCGATCAGCATAGCCAAAAGGTTGGACTTTCCAAGTGCTTACTTGGTAGAACAAAGCAACCAGGACGGCGCGCCGGTCGGCGCGTACAGCGATGGCGGGTGACGGTCGGGAGGCCGCAGATGGAGTTTCGGCAGTCCAGCAAGCTGACGGACGTGTGCTACGAGATCCGGGGCCCGGTGGTCGACCGGGCCAACGCCCTGGAGGAGGCCGGGCACAGCGTGCTGCGGCTGAACACCGGCAACCCCGCCACGTTCGGCTTCGAGGCGCCGGAAGAGATCATCCAGGACATCATCCGCAACCTGCCGAACGCCCACGGCTACAGCGACTCCCGCGGCATCCTGCCGGCCCGCCGCGCCGTGGTGCAGTACTACCAGCAGCGCGGCGTCGGCGGCGTCACCGTCAACGACGTCTACCTCGGCAACGGCGTGTCCGAGCTGATCCAGATGGCCGTCACGGCGCTGGTGGACGACGGCGACGAGGTGCTCGTCCCGATGCCGGACTACCCGCTCTGGACGGCCGTGGTCCGGCTGGCCGGCGGCAAGGCGGTGCACTACGCCTGCGACGAGGAGGCGGAGTGGTACCCCGACCTCGACGACATCGCGGCCAAGATCACCGCCCGCACCAAGGCCATCGTCGTCATCAACCCCAACAACCCCACCGGCGCGGTCTACCCGAAGGAGCTGCTGGAGGGCATCCTCGAACTCGCCCGCCGGCACCACCTGATGGTCCTCGCGGACGAGATCTACGACAAGATCCTCTACGACGGCACCGAGCACCACTGCCTGGCCGCGCTCGCCGACGACGTGCTCACCCTCACCTTCAACGGCCTCTCCAAGTCCTACCGGGTGGCGGGCTTCCGCAGCGGCTGGCTGGTCGTCTCCGGCCCCAAGCAGCACGCCGCCGACTACCTGGAGGGCCTGACCATGCTCTCCGGCATGCGGCTGTGCCCCAACGTGCCCGCCCAGTACGCGGTGCAGGCGGCGCTCGGCGGCCACCAGTCCATCAACGACCTCGTCCTGCCCGGCGGCCGGCTCGCCGAGCAGCGCGACGTGGCGTACCAGGCGCTCAACGAGATCCCCGGCGTCAGCTGCGTCAAGCCCAAGGGCGCGCTGTACGCGTTCGCCAAGCTGGACCCGGCGGTGCACCGGATCGTCGACGACGAGCAGTTCGTGCTGGACCTGCTGCTCCGCGAGAAGATCCACGTCGTCCAGGGCACCGGCTTCAACTGGCCCCGCCCGGACCACTTCCGCTTCGTCACCCTCCCCCGGGCCGACGACCTGGAGACGGCGATCAACCGGATCGGCCGCTTCCTCGCCACCTACCGCCAGGTCTGACGGCCTGCGGCCCGTCCGCCGGATCGTGCACGACACTAGGCTGGGCCGTCATGACCGTCCTGCGCTCCGCCGCCCTGTTCGCCCTCGCCGCGCTCGCCGAGATCGGCGGCTGCTGGCTGATCTGGCAGAGCGTGCGCGAGTCCCGGCCCTGGTGGCTGGCCGGGGTGGGCGTGGTGGTGCTCGGCGGCTACGGCTTCGTCGCCGCGCTGCAGCCGGACGGCCACTTCGGCCGGGTGCTGGCCGCGTACGGCGGGGTGTTCGTGGCCGGCTCGCTGCTCTGGGGCGTCCTGGTCGACGGCTTCCGGCCCACCCGGTACGACGTCGTCGGGGCGCTGATCTGCCTGGCCGGGGTCGCCGTGATCATGTACGGCCCGCGCCGCTGAACGGGACGGGCCCCGGCGTCGGGTTCCCGCCCGCCGCCGGGGCCCGGTGAACCGGTCGGGGCCCGGAACCCGCCCGGGCCCGGACGGAGCCGCTCCGGGGCTACCAGCCCCAGCCGCCGCCCTCGCCGTCGTCGTCGGTCCGGCCGTCCCAGCCCTCGCCGACCTTGCGCAGGATCGTGTAGTGGTCGATCCGGGTGCCGTCCTCGGCCAGCGCGGTGACCGTCATCGAGGACTTCTGTCCCAGGTGCGCCGGGGTGACGTCGACCTTGATGAAGGAGTAGCCGGTGTAGCGGACCCGGGACCACTCGATGGTCTCGGGCACCTTCACGCCGCCCTTGCCGAAGTAGTACGTCTGCACCGCGTCGACACGCTTCTCGTGGCCCTCGTAGGTGTCCGGCACGTCGAACTTGTACAGGCTGCGGCCGGCCGCGCCCGCCGTCACGTACACCACGCCGTCGGTGGCCGGCTCGATGGTGGCGCCGCTCGGCACCTGCTTCGAGACCTTGTTGCCCAGGATCGCGTCGGTGCGCTCGTAGATGTGGTTGTGGCCGTTGATGACCAGGTCCACCCGGTACTTCTCGAACAGCGGCACCCAGGCCTCGCGGACCCCGCCCTCGGAGGCGTGCGCGACCGTGGTGGAGAAGGCGCAGTGGTGGAAGAAGACCACGATGAAGTCGATGGTCTCGTCGTTGCGCAGGTCCTTCAGGGTCCGCTGCAGCCACCTGGTCTGCTTGCCCGCCGAGACGCCCAGGTTGGCCGGGATCTCGTAGGAGACGTCGTTGGCGTCCAGCGAGACGACGCCGACGTTCTTGTAGCGGAAGGAGTAGACGCCGGGGACGGTGCGCGGGTCCGGGCCGTTGTCCGGCAGGAAGAACCGGGTGTTGTCGCCGCCGTAGCCGTTGTGCGAGTACCACGCCTCCATGTCGTGGTTGCCGTAGGAGACCATCCACGGCACCTTCGACGCGACCGTCTCGGTCTGGGCGAGGAAGGCGTCCCAGGTCCTGGCGTCGTAGCGCGACTTGTCGGAGTCCTGGCCGGAGCCGGCCGCGTCCGCGTAGCAGATGTCACCGGCGTGCAGGTGGAAGGCCGGGTTCTGGGCCAGGATGACGTGGTCGTTGCCGGCCGCGTGCGAGCTGACGCCCTGGTCGCCGAAGGCGGTGAAGGTGAACGGCTCGTACGCCTTGCCCCAGCGGCGGTCGCGCGAGGGCGCGGTGCGGAAGGTGCTCAGGGTGGAGATCGCCTGCTGGGAGGCCGGGTCGAAGCCCTGGTGGCCGACACCGTAGTAGTACGTGGTGTCGGGCTGGAGGTCCTCCAGCGCCACGTGCAGGTAGTACTGGTCCACCGGCTGGCCGGTCGGGGTCAGCGCGGGGGTGTGCAGGGCGCGCACCTCGGCCTGGACCTTGTGGCCGAGGTCCCACGGGTGCTTGCCGTAGCGCAGGAACGGCTTCTTCACCGGCGCCGGGACCTGCCAGGAGACCCGGAACTGGGTGTCCGGCTCGGGGCCGAAGGCCAGGTGACGGCCGATCGGCGCGACCAGGGCGCCGTCGATGCCGTCGGCCGCCCCGCCCGTCAGCAGCTGCGGGGAGGCAGGCGCGGCGGCCGCGGTGCCGCTGCCCAGCGCACCGCCCACCGCCAGCGCGCCGACGGTGACGGCGCCGGTGCGCAGCATCCGGCGGCGGGAGAAGCGGGACCGCAGGTACTCGTGCTGCTCGGCCATGCTCATGCGGTCGGCGAGCTTCGCGGGCACGCCCATGTTGGGGATATCCATGGGCGGGACTCTTCCAGCGGTGTGTGGACCGCACACGGACACGCGGTGAACGAGCCCCGGCGTGCCGGTCAGTCGAACACCAATGTTCGACCATGCTTCGGCAAAGCCGCCTCGCACCCGGCCGTCCGGGCACGATCATCCCTCCCGCACCCCGCCCTGACCCGACCGCACCTGTCGCCGGGTCAGGACCGCCTCCGGAAGGAACCGGGAAGGCGTCGGCGCCGGGTCAGGAGGACTCGTCCCAGGTGGAGGGGGCGCGGTTGCCGGTGCCGTCGCAGGTGCGGCAGATCTCGTCCCGGTAGGCGTGCTTGGCACCGGTGGCGTCGACCCGGTAGCGGACGTAGACGCCGGTGCCGTCGCAGAGGAAGCAGTTGCCGCCGCCACCCCCGACCTCGGTGGTGCCGGTGCCCTGGCAGGTGCGGCAGTTGAGGCCGGCGGTGCGGCCGGTACCCGCGCAGATGCGGCAGACCGTGGTCACGTCGTGATTCCTCCCGAGCCGGGGCACCCTGGGGCCTCAGGAAATGGTAGTGCCCCGGCCCGGCCCCCGGTCCGGGCCCGCCCGGCGGATCTCGTCGCGGCCCCGGATCAGCCCGGCAGGCCGTCCCGGACCCGGCGGGAGACGCTGATCAGCTGGAGGTCGAGCAGCCCGGGCGGGTCGGCCAGGCCGGGGCCGCCGGCGTGCACCCACTCGGCGATCTCGTCGACCATGTCGTCCGCCAGCACCCAGCCCAGCCAGACCGGGCGGCCGCCCGCGGCCCGCCCCTCGCCGGACGGGCCGACCACCACGACGTTGGACTGCGCGCACACGTCCAGGCACTTGACGGCGCGGACCCTGCCCGCGCTGCCGACGGCCTCGCGCAGCCGCTCGAACTGGCCGGCGTGGTCGACGCCCGGGTGCTTCTCCTCGGTGCCGCAGCAGCAGCCCCGGCAGACGGTGACGGTCACCGGCGCGGCTGCGGCCTTCCCGGCCCGGTCACGGTCTCGACGGCTCATCCTGGCTCAGTTCTCCTCGTGGCTCGGGGCCTCGTGCGGTCCCGGGGCTCGGTGCCGCCCCGGGGCTTCGTGCGCATGAACATACCTTCATGCGTTCATCTCCGCCGGTCCGCCGGCCGGGGCGCTCCCCGTAGGATGCCCCCCATGGGACACGCAGCCGCCGAGAACTCCGTGCCGCGGATGCGACTGGACGCATCCAACGCCGTCAAGGTGGCGAGCACCCTCCAGGCCCTCGCCACCCCCTCCCGCCTGCTGATCCTCGCCCGGCTCCGCGAGGGCCCCCGGGCCGCCACCGAACTCGCCGACGCCGTCGGCATGGAGCAGTCCGCCTGCTCCCACCAGCTCCGCCTGCTCCGCAACCTCGGCCTGGTGGTCGGGGAACGCCGCGGCCGCTCGGTCGTCTACTCCCTCCACGACGACCACGTCGCCGCCCTCCTCGACCAGGCCGTCTACCACGTGGACCACCTCCGCCTCGACCTCACCGACGCCCACTGAGCCCGACGGCGGAGCGTCTCAAGGGATGCGCCACTCCTGGAACTTGTTGCCCGGGGTGCAGGTGGTCATGGTGACCTGCTTGCCCGGGCCGTTGTCGGTCAGGCAGGTCCCGCCCATGTAGTCCCTGAGGAGGGAGGCGCCCGAGGTGCTCGCCGCGACCACCGACCAGTTCTGCATGAAGCTGAACCCCGGCGAGAGCATCACCTTCGCGTTCTGGCCCGTCCAGTCGCTGCTGTCCTGGACGAGGGGCGGGCTGCTCAGGTTGCAGGGGTAGATCTGGTACCAGCCGCCCGGGTCCGGTGCCGAGCGGACCCAGCCGTACGCGGTCGTCCCGCCCATGACGGCCGCCGCGCCCGCCGACGGGCCGTCGGTGGCCAGGCCGAGCTTCTGGCCGTCGGCCACGTTGACGATGGCCCCCCATTTCGCGCCGCCGCACCCGGCCGGCACGGACGGCTGCTCCGGCTTGGCCGTGGTCGGGTTGGGCGCCGGCTGGTTGGGCGCGGGCGTCTGCGGGGCCGGCTGGTTGGGGGCCGGGGCCGGCGGGGCCGGCGGGGCCGGCTGGTTGGGCGCCTGCGCGCCCCCGCCGCTCGCGCCGCCCCCACCGCTGCTGCCGCCGCCGCTCTTCGGCGGGGTGCCGCCGGACCCGCCCGACGACCCGCCGGAGGACCCTCCCGCGGCCCCGCCGCCGCCCGCCGCGGCGCCGCCGCCGGGATTCGGCGCCGGGGCCGGCGGCTGGCCGCCGTTCGGCGCGGGGGCGTCGGGCTGGGCGGCCGGCGGGGTGCCCGGCGGCGTCTCCCCACCCGGCGGCGTGCTCGGGGGCTGGTCCGCCGTCGGCGCACCGGTCGTCGGCGCGTCGGTGATCGCGGAGGCGGAGACCGAGACCGCGGGCTGCGTCCCGGGGGTCTGCGCCTGCGACTGGAACGGGAGCCGGTCGACCAGCAGGACCGTGGCGGCGCTGGTGGTGACGATCACCGGGACGACGACGGGCACCAGGAAGCGGCGCCACGACCGGCCCCTGCCGGAATCGGGGAGCGTCCGGGACCCGACCCGGGCCACCTCGGCCGACGCGCCCGAGGCCGCCGCCCCCGCCGCGGCGATGGCGGGCGGAACCGGCCGCGCCACCGCGGCGACCGGCGCCGACCGGTCGCCGACCGCGGCCCGCGCCGCGGCCGCCATCGCGGCGGCGTCGGCGAACCGGTCCCCGGGCTGCTTGGCCAGGGCCCGGGCGACGAACTCCCGCACCGCCGGCGGGAACTCCTCCGGCAGGTCGGGCGCCGGCTGCTGGACGTGCTTGAGCGCGACCTCGACCACGCTCTCGCCGGTGAACGGCGGTGTGCCGGTCAGCAGTTCGTAGCAGACCACGCCGAGCGAGTAGAGGTCCGAGGCCGGGGCGACGCCGCCGCCCCCGGCCTGCTCGGGGGCCATGTACAGCGCGGTGCCGATCACCACGTTGGTCGCCGTGAGCGTGGTGCTCACGAGCGCCCGCGCGATGCCGAAGTCCGTCACCGTGACCCGGCCGTCGGCCCCGAGCATCAGGTTGGACGGCTTGACGTCCCGGTGCACGATCTCCTGCTGGTGGGCGGCGTGCAGTGCGTCGAGCGCCGTGGCGAGCAGGCTCAGCGCCCGCTCGGGCGGCATCGGCCCGTCCTCGGCGAGGACCTTGTCGAGCGGCCGCCCGTCGACGAGCTCCATCACGATGTACGCGATCCGCTCGCCCTCGGCGCCGCCCTCCGCCGCGCCGCCGCTCTCCCCGTAGTCGTGGACCTCCACGATGCCCGGGTGGCTGATCGCGGCGAGCAGTTGGGCCTCGCGCCGGAAGCGCCGGGCGAACGTGCCCTCCTCCAGCAGCCCCGCGTGCAGCACCTTGACCGCCACCTGCCGCTCCAGCACCCGGTCGTCGGCGCGCCAGACGGCACCCATGCCCCCGCCGCCGATCCACTCGGTCAGCGTGTAGCGACCTCCGAGTACGGCCCCCCGACCAGTCATGCCCTGCCCCTTCGCGAAACCCCGCCCCGACGGGTTGTCAATAACGCGTCATGTCCGGCCATCAGTCTTCCTCACTCGCCGCCCCGTCGGTACCGGTCGGGCCGGACGGCTCCGGCCGCAACGAGCGCCAGATGCTCTCCGGCAGGATCCGGGCGACCTCGGCGAGGTCCAGCTCGTAGGTGTCGGACAGCCAGCGGCGGGCCGCCTCCGCGACCGGCCCCATCACCAGGACCTCGACCAGCGGGCCGGGGACGGGCACGATCTCGCCCCGCTCCATCCGCGGCCGCATCCAGTCGCCGATCACCGCCAGCTTGGCCGCCTTGGCGGCCTTGATCTGCTCGGCCCGCGCGGCCAGGTAGCCGGAGTAGGCCGAGGCGTGCAGGAAGAGCGCGGCGTCCCGGTGCTCCACGGTGAAGCGCAGATAGGCCTGGACGAGCGCCCGCACCCCGGTGCGCGCGGTGCGGCTGCGCCGCAGCGCGACGATCATCTCGTCGAACAGCCGCTCCATGCACCGGATGTAGAGCGCGGCGGCCAGGCCGTCGAAGCTCCCGAAGTGGTGGTAGAGGCTGCCCAGGCTGACCTTGCTCGCCGCGGTGACGGCGCTGACGGTGAACCCCTGCTGGCCCGCCTCCGCGTACACCCGCAGCGCGGCGGTCAGCAGCGACTCCACGGTGGCCTCGCCCCGTTGCTGCTTGGGGGGCATCTGCGCGCCTCCGCTCGACGTCACACCACGGCCTCGGCCGCCAACCCGGCCAGCATAGAGCAGAACTGGAGAACTTCTCTAGAACGAAGCTCTACTTCTGACGGTGCTTCAGCCGACCTCCCGACCGGCCGGCGAACGAGCGGCGGTCCGCTGCGGCCGGGTGACAAGTGGCCGCGCCAATTCCGCTCCGAGGCGTTTCGGAAATACCTTCGATACACGGTGGAGCGTAATTCCGAAATACTTCTGACGGCTTTTCGGAAATTTCCGCGCAATGCATGGACGGATGCGAAACCTGGCAGTAACTTACTTTCGAGTAGTAGCTGTGGCCCGGCTGGCACGACCCCCACCCGTCGTTTCTCTCCCCCAGGAGGAACCCGTGCTCCGCCCTGCCCGGAAACTCCGCAATTCCACCGCGCTCGCCGCGGTCGCCCTCGGCGCGGCCCTCGCCCTGACCTCCACCAGCGCCCAGGCCGCCACGCCCGCGCCGCGCCACTACGTGGCCCTCGGCGACTCGTACGCCGCCGGCGCCGGCGTGCCCGGCCAGTCGGCCGGCCTCTGCCTGCGCTCGGACCGCAACTACGGTCACCTGGTGGCCGCCGCGCTCAAGGCCGGCGCCTACACCGACGTCACCTGCGCCGCGGCCAAGGTCAAGGCGATGACGCAGCCGCAGTACGACGCCTTCATCCGGGTCAACGACCCCCAACTGGACGCCGTCACCGCCGACACCGACCTGGTGACCCTCGGCATCGGCGGCAACGACCTCGGCACGACCGACCTCGGGCTCGGCGACCTGGTCGGCGTCTGCATCGCCGGCGCGCTCGTCAACCCGCTCGGCACGCCCTGCAAGGACTTCTACCACCACGGCTACTGGGACTGGTCCAGCTGGTCCTGGCAGTACGGCAACGACGACCTCGCCGACCGGATCGCCGGTGCCGGGCCGCAGATCGCCGACACGCTGAAGCGCATCCACGCCAAGGCCCCGAACGCCAAGGTGCTGCTGGTCGGTTACCCGTCCGTGCTGCCCGCCGACGGCTCGAAGTGCTTCCTCCGCCAGCCGGTCACCGCGGGCGACGCCGAGTACATGTACGGCGTGCTCGGGCAGCTGAACGCCATGCTGAAGTCCACCGCGGCCGCCAACGGCGCGACCTACGTGGACACCGCCACCCCGACCGCCGGTCACGACGTCTGCTCGGACGACCGCTGGATCGAGGGCGCGCTGCCGGGCTCCCCGGCCGTCCCGTTCCACCCGAACGCCACCGGCGAGAAGGTGATGGCCGACGCGGTGCTCGCCGCGCTGCGCTGAGCGCCGCCGGGCGGGTCCGTCGGGCCGCCACCGGAAAGCCCCGAGGGGGCGGTGACCAGGCCCCGGTCACCGCCCCCTCGGCCGTCCCCCGCGGGACGTCACGGCTTGATGCGGACCACCTGCGGGTCGTGGTCGCTCGCCTGCTTGGCGAACTCGCTGTTGATGTGCACCACGTCGTACTTGGCGTACCCGACCTCGGGGCTGACCAGGACGTGGTCCAGCACCTGCGAGTTGCCCTGGTAGACGTAGGAGTACTGCTCCTTCTCCGGCAGCTCGTTCACCAGGTCGCGCAGCACGCCGTCCTTGGTGAGCGCGGCCAGCGCGGGCGAGAACTGGTAGTCGTTGAAGTCGCCGAGCGAGACCACCTTGGCCTCCTTGTCGGCGCCCAGCAGCTTGGCGACGAAGGCCTGCTCGACGACGGCCTGCTTGGTCCGCTGCACCTCGGAGCTGCGGGCCGGGGCCTGGAACCGGCTGTCGATGCCCTGGTCGCCGCCCTTGCTGTTGAAGTGGTTGGCGATGACGAAGACCTTCTTGCCGCGGAAGGAGAACTGGCCCACCAGCGGCTTGCGGCTGTTGGCCCAGGCCTCGTTCGCCGGGTCGATCCGGCCGGGCGAGGCGGTCAGCGCGGTGGCCGCGCCGGTGCCGGCCACGTCCACCGCGGTGGTGGCGGAGCCACCGGGGATGTCGGTGAAGGAGACCCGCTGCGGGTTGAAGAGGAAGACCTGGCGGATGTTGCCGCCCGGCTCGCCGCCGTCCTTGCCGTTCTCCGGGTCGATCGAGCGCCAGTCGTACGCCGGGCCGCCGGCCGCCTTGATCGCGGCGATGAACTTGGCCACGGTCTGGCTCGCGTCCACCGTGCCGTCGTTCTTGGCGCCGTTGTTGTCCTGGATCTCCTCCAGGGCGACGATGTCGGGCGAGCGCAGGTTGGTGACGACGGCCTGGGCCAGCTCGGCGAACTTGGTGTCCGGGTTGCCCGGGGCGAGGTTCTCCACGTTGTAGGTGGCGATGGTGAGTTCGCGCTCGCCGGCCGGGGCGGTCACCTCGCGCTGCAGGTGGTTGTCCTGGAGCGCGCCGAGGGTGCCGGCCACCAGCGTGTAGCCGCCGAACTGGTTGTAGTCCAGCGGGCCGCTGGTGGTGCCGGTGAGCACGTCGCCGACGTTGGCGACCGGGAACGGCTGCTGCGCGACCGACGCCTGCTGCTGCACCATCAGCCGGCCGACGTTGGGCTCGGCGTAGGACTCGTAGAGCGCGCCGCCGCGCTTGCTCTTCTGGTCCTGCTTGTCGGCGGCGACCCAGAGCTCGTTGTACTTGTCGGTCGCCTGGATCACCCGGACGTCCTTGACCTCGACGAGCATGCCCTCGAGCGACTCGTAGAAGTCCAGGGTGTACTTCTCCGGGTTCAGCGCCAGGCCCTCGATGGTGGCGGCGCCGGCCGGGGTCTGCGGAGCGTAGGTGCCGGGGATGTCGCGGGTGTCCACGACGACCGGCGCGGGCAGCGGGTTGCCGGAGGAGAGCACCGTCACGGCCGGGGCGCTGATCTCGGTGAGGGACTGCGAGCCGCCGCTGAAGTTCGGGTAGTACTCCGTCACCTTGCCGCTGACGAGCACCGAGTCGCCCGCCTTGACGGTCGGCGCGCCGCCGGTGAAGACGAAGACGCCCTCGCTGGTGGCCGGGTCGGCGTCCGGGTTCGGGTCCTGGATCCAGAAGCCCTTGGACCCGTAGCCGCGCACGCCGGTGACGATGCCGGGCACGCCGGTGACGGTCTTGCCGGCCTGCGGGGATATCCGGGTGGTGCCCTGGATGTCGTGCACGCGCAGCGGGCCGGGCTCGGTCGGGCCCGCCGGGGCCGCGTCGGCCGTGGGCGCGGCCACGGCGGCCGGCAGCGGCACGAGCACCAGCGAGGCGGCCAGAGCGGCCGGGACGAGGGTGGCGCGGAGCAGGGCGCGGCGGGAGCGGGGTGCGGGGGACGTGGTCACCGGGGCGGGACTCCTTGGTCTGCCGTGGCGCGCGGCGGCACGGCAACGGGGCGGCACGTTCTCCCCGGCGGGCGTGGGGCCGGCCGGGGGGCGTGAGGGTGGGTTGGGCTCAGCAGGCGTGCCAGGCCGGCGCAGGACCGGAGCTACCCGCGTAGAAGACAGCACGGGAGCCGGGAACCGCCCCCCGCAGCGCTCAAGATACGCGCGTAGAAAATGACGCGACAAGACCCCGGCGGTGAACAATCGGTACGGCCGGACGAGTGACGTCCTGACAAGTCGTCGAAGCTGTGATTCCCGCTACAGCCAGCCGCGCTGAGAGGCCTTCAGGCCGGCCTCGAAGCGGCTCGCCGCCTCCAGCCGGTCCATCAGCGCCGCCATCTGCCGGCGGACCGTCCGGACCGAGACGCCGAGCCGCTTGGCCGCCGCGTCGTCGGTGAGCCCGGTGGAGAGCAGCCGGAGCAGTTCGCGCTCGCCGGCGCTCAGGCCCGTCCCGGTGTCCTCCGGCCGGTCGGCGCCGAGCGGGACGGCCGTCTCCCAGGTCTGCTCGAACAGCGCGACCAGCGAGGCGACGATCCCCGGCTCCTCGGTGCAGAGCGCACCGGCCCGGGTGTTCTCCGGGTCGATCGGCACCACGGCGGTGGTCCGGTCGAAGACCAGCATCCTGGGCGGCAGCACCGGCGCGGTCCGCACCCGGCCGCCGAGGCCGGTCATCCACTGCACGTACCCGAAGGTCTCCGGGTCGTTGCGGACGCTGTCCTGGTAGAGGGTCCGCAGGGTCACCCCGCGCACCAGCGCGTCCTCGTCCAGCGGGCGGGAGGCGGCCAGGCTGGCGGCGGACTGCGCACCGCCGGGCATCACGGCCAGGCACTCGCCGGTCAGCCGGGCGGTCAGCACCTCCAGCTTCGCCTGGATCGCGTCCAGCCCGACCAGCCGCTCGCCGCCGTCCACCAGGGTGCTCGCGCGCAGCGTCGCGTACTCGGCGACGGCCCGCGCCACGGCGGCCTTGGAGACGGCCAACTCCTGCTGGCGCCGGACGAGTTCCTCCTCCTGACGGCGCAGCAACAGTTCCAGGCCGCGTTCCGGGCTGACCGGCCAGAGCGCGCCGGGCCGCTCGCGGGAGGCGCGCAGCAGGGTGAGGTCGGCGAGCCGGTCGAGGGCCTCCCGGACGGTGGGTTCGGGGAGGCCGAGGCGCGCGCAGAGTTCCGCCACGCCGCCCTCGGGGTCGGTCAGCATCTCCCGGTAGACGGCCTCGGCGGTGGCGTCCAGGCCCAGCAGTTCCAGCACTTCACCGACCCCTGAGTCATCGAGCTGTCGTCACGCGAACCGTCATCGCGCCAACCGTCGTCCGAGCCGTCGTCGTCCGAGCCGTCGTCGCGCGGATGGTCGTTGCGCGTCGCGCGGGGTGCGAGGGGGTTGTCCGATCGGCCCGCCGGGTCCGATCCTGCCGCCGTGGCGTCGGCGCCACAAGGGCATGATCCGGTCAAGCGGGCCGGCCCCGGCGGTCGGGCGTACGGGAGGGGCGTACGGGCGGAACGGGACGGCGCGTACGGGGCGGCGCGCACGGGACTGGGGTTGCAGGATGCTGCCTGTCCTGATGCTGCCCCCGTCCGGCCCTCCCGCGTCCGGCCCGGTGCCGGGAGAATCCCCCGTACGCGCACCCCCGCTCCCGCGCCCGCCCGCAGGCCGCCCCACCGCCGTCGCACCTGTCGTTCCCTCCGCCCTGGACCCGAACCGCCCTGCACAGAACAGGACCCGCCGTGCCCAAGACCGTCCGGCTGCTCGCCGCCACCGCTCTCGCGCTCGCCCTCGCCACCGCCGCCGCGCCCGCCGCGACGGCCGCCGCCACGGACCGGGCCGCCACCACCGGCTCCGGCGCCACCGACCCCGGCGGCATCGGCTGGGACACGCCGACCACCGGGACCGTCCAGTCCTCCGGCCCCATCGGCTGGGACGGCCCGGGCATCGGCTGGGACTGACCACGCGGTGTTCGCCGTCCAGCTGACCTTGCTGAACGTCGCCGCCGCGCCCCCGGGCGAATCGGGAGCCGCCGACGTGCAGGCCGCGGTCCGGGCGTGCGCGGGCCCGGGCGACGGCCTGGAGCACGTGCGCGCCTGTGCCGTGCCGGCGGGCGTCGGGCTGGTGCTGTACGTCCGCGCGCCCGACCGGACGGTGGCCGGACTGCGGGCTCAGGCCCTGCTCGACCGCGCCCTGGCGGCCGGCCCGGCGGGGCGCTACGCGCTGGCCATGGTCTGACCGCGACGTGCGTGCGGTTTCGGCCCTTCGCCGGGTTTGCACCGGCTCCGCGCCGGGCCCCGGGCCTGTTCCGCACCCGAAACTTTGGCCGATTCCCGTCGGTGCCGGGTGGTGCCCGCCCCTCGTCGCCCGGCCGGCGATCCGCCGGGGTGCCATCGGTCTTCCGCCCGCCTTCCGCCCGTCTTCCCCCTTCCGCCCGTCTTCGGTCAGCGCCCCGCCGACGCTCCGGGCGCACCGCGCGGTGGACGGGACACAGCGGTGAGGGCCGGCCGACCCGGGGTTCGCTCCCCGGGCCGGCCGGCCCTCACCGCTGCCGTCGCCGCGCCGCTACTCGGACTCGGTGGCCGCGGCGGCCAGGCCGGCCGACCACTTCTCCTCGACCTTGCCGAGCTTCCAGTACGCGATCGCCGCCGCCCAGGTCAGCACGAACAGGCCGACGACGGCGTACCCGACGAAGTTGAGGTCGAGCCCGCCGATCCAGGCGACCGGTCCGCTGGTGACGTCCAGCTTCTCGCCGAGCAGCCCGACCAGCTCGACCGAGCCGATGACCAGCGCCACCAGCACCGACAGGCCGGTGACGGTCAGGTTGTAGTAGATCTTCCGGACCGGCTTGGAGAACGCCCACTCGTAGGCGAAGTTCATGAACGAGCCGTCGATCGTGTCCAGCAGGCTCATGCCCGCCGCGAACAGGACGGGCAGCACCAGCAGCGCGTACCAGGGCAGCTGGAAGGCCGCCGCGCCGCCCGCCAGGACCAGCAGCGACACCTCGGTCGCGGTGTCGAACCCGAGGCCGAACAGCAGGCCGACCGGGTACATGTGCCAGGGCTTGGTGACGGCCCTGGTCACCCGGCCCAGGATGCGGTTCATCAGACCGCGCTTCTCCAGCTGCGCCTCCAGCTCGGCCTCGTCGAACTCGCCCTCGCGCATCTTGCGGAACACCTTGAGGATGCCGTTGAAGGCACCCAGGTTGATCAGGCCGAGCAGGAGCAGGAACGTCCCGGAGACGGTGACGCCGATCAGGCCGGTGGTCTCGTGCAGGGCGGAGTCGTCCGACTCGACCTGCCCGGCGAGCGACCTGACGCCGAGGGCCAGCAGCGCGCAGAGCCCGAAGACGATCGAGGAGTGGCCCAGCGAGAACCAGAAGCCGACCGAGAGCGGCCGCTTGCCCTGGCCCATCAGCTTGCGGGTGGTGTTGTCGATCGCCGCGATGTGGTCCGCGTCGAAGGCGTGCCGCATGCCCAGCGTGTAGGCGGTGAGGCCCATCCCGGCCCCGAACACCTGGCCGCCGACCTCGTAGTGCTCGGGCGCGATGACCGCGAGCAGGGTGAACCAGCCGATCACGTGCAGGGCGAGGACGAAGCCGCCCATGCCGGCCAGGCGAATCCACTCCTCGCGGGTGAGCCGGTCGCGCCAGCGGGGGGCGGTCATCGTGGTCGTCCTTTCGGGCGGCGGTCTGAGCTGGGACATCTTCCACCCTGGCCGGAGCACTTGCAACCCATGTGCAATTACGAGGTGCTCCCGCGTGCACGCCCGGGGCACCTCGGCCGTTGTCATGAACCGTACGTACAGCCGTAACCTCCGAAGCCTTTCACCGCTCGCGCGACGCGCGGATACTCACGTTCTACGCGCGAATACTCGGGCGCCGACACCTCAACTCCCCACGGAGGAACGGCACATGATCCGCATTCGAACGGCCGCCGCCCTGGCCGTCCCGGCCCTGCTCCTGGCCGGCCCCACCGGCCTCACCCCCACCGCCTCGGCCACCCCCACGGCCGCCACCGCCCCGGTCTCCGCCGCTTCCGTCAACGCGGCCGCCCCCGTGAACGCGGCCGTGAGCGCCACCCCGCACCGCGTGCTGTTCGACAACAGCAAGGCCGAGACCGCCGGGAACGCCGACTGGATCATCTCCACCGCCCAGCCCGACCCGCTGGCCCAGAACACCAACCCCACCACCGAGAAGAGCTGGACCGGCGCCCTCTCCGCCTGGGGCGTCGCCCTGCAGCGGACCGGCCAGTACAGCCTGAAGACCCTCCCGGCCGGCTCCACCATCAGCTACGGCACCGGCGCCGCCCTCGACCTCGCCAACTTCGACACCTTCGTCGTCCCGGAGCCGAACGTCCGGTTCAGCTCCGCCGAGAAGGCCGCGATCATCCGCTTCGTGCAGAACGGCGGCGGGCTCTTCCTCATCTCCGACCACACCCAGAGCGACCGCAACAACGACGGCTGGGACTCCCCCGCGATCATCAACGACCTGCTCACCAACAACGGGGTGAACAACAACGACCCCTTCGGGTTCTCGGTCGACCTCAAGAACATCTCCACCGACAACCCGCGCGCGGTCAACGACGCCGCCGACCCGGTGCTGCACGGCCCCTTCGGCACCGTCACCGGCTCGATCCTGCGGAACGGCACCACCTTCACCCTCAAGCCCGCCGACAACCCGTCCGTGAAGGGCCTCGTCTACCGCACCGGCTACAGCGGCAGCACCGGCGCCTTCTTCGTCACCAGCGGCTACGGCACCGGCCGGGTCGCCGTCTGGGGCGACAGCTCGCCCGCCGACGACGGCACCGGGCAGTCCGGCAACACCCTCTTCGACGGCTGGGACGACCCGGCGGGCACCAACGCCGCGCTCGCCCTCAACGCCACCGCCTGGCTCAGCAAGGCGTGAGCGCGCGCGGCGCCCGTCCGGCCGGGCCACCCGCTCGGCAGGACAGCACCGGCGGCCTCCCCTAGGGTCGAAATGCTGACGCCTGCGGTGCGGGCGGGCCCGGCTCGCCCGCACCGCGGCTCGCTCAACCGGCACTCCGACCGGGACCGCAGGGAGCCGCCATGTCGTCGCCGTACCCCTACCGCACCACCCGCGAGGACCTGCGCGTCCCGCTGCCCGACGGCACCGAGCTGTACGCCCGCCTCTGGCGCCCCGTGACCGACGAGCCCGTCCCCGCGCTGCTGGAGTACTCCGCCGGCCGGCTCACCGACTGGACCGCCGCCGAGGACGCCCGCCGCCACCCCTGGTACGCCGGGCACGGCTACGCCGCCGTCCGGGTCGACCTGCGCGGCCACGGCAACTCCGGCGGCACCCCCGAGGACACCCCCGACGAGGCCGCCGCGCTGGCGGACGGGGCCGAGGTGCTCGCCTGGCTCGCCGACCGCCCCTGGTGCAACGGCAGGCTCGGCCTGCTCGGCACCGGCCCGGCCGGAGCCACCGCCCTCCGGCTGGCCGCCCGCGCCCCCGGCACCGTCCAGGCCGTGGTCACCGCCTGCCCCGAGGGCGGCCTGCGGCTCGGCCGCGCCGTCCTCGCCGCCGAACTGCACACCCGCGCCACCGCCCGGCTCGCCGACGCGGCCCGCCCGCCGGACCCGCAGTACCTCGGCGACGACTGGCGCACCCGCTGGCAGGAACGCCTGGCCGCCCTGGAACCGCCGTTCCCCGGCTGGCTCGCCGACACCCCGCCCGAGGACCCGCCGGACACCGCCGCCGTCCCCACCCTCGCCGTGGCCGGCTGGGGCGACCCGTCCTGCTCGCTGCTGCTCCGGCTGCTCGGCTCCGGCGCCGTCCCGGTCCGCGCCGTCCTCGGCCCCTGGCCGCACGGCCTGCCCGACGAGATCCTCCCCGAGACGCTCCGCTGGTGGGACCACTGGCTCCGGGACATCGACACCGGCGTCCTCAAGACCCCCGTCCTGCGCAGCTGGATCAGCACCCGCTGGGCCGGCGAGGAGGCCTGGCCCTCCCCCGACGTCCGGGACATCCACTACGGCCTGGACGGCCCGCTGCGCACCGCCGGCACCGCCTCCGACGACCGCTACGTGCAGGTCCGCTCCCCCCAGCACACCGGCCTCAACGCCGGCGCGTACGTCCCGCTCGGCCGCCCCGCCGACCAGCCGCCCGACCAGCGCGAGGAGGACGGGCGCTCGGTCTGCTTCGACTCGCAGCCGCTGCCCGAACCGCTCGAAGTCCTCGGCGCCCCGTCCCTCCGGCTCCGGTTGCGCCCCTCGGCCGCCGCCGGCCTGGTCGTCGCCCGGCTCTGCGACGTCGCCCCCGACGGCACCTCCACCCTGGTCACCCGCGGCGCCCTCGTCGCCCCGGGCTCCGGTGCGGAGGCCGCGGACGCCACCGTCGAGCTGGCCGCCGTCGGCCGCACCGTCCCGCCCGGCCACCGGCTCCGGCTCGCCCTCTCCTCCACCTACTGGCCGTGGCTCTGGCCCGACCCCGACACCACCGGCTTCGCCCTCGACCCCTCCCACAGCACCCTCGCGCTCCCCGTCCGCCACCTCGCGGCCGACTCCGGCGCCGCCCCCATCGCCTTCGCCTCCCCCACCCTGCCGCCGCCGCCCCCCGTGCACGTCACCGAACCGCTCACCGCCCGCCCGGAACGCCTCACCGTCCACGACATCGCCCGCCACGAGTGGCGCACCGAGCTCTCCCCCGCGACCGACGGCACCCGCACCCACCCCGACGGCCTGGTCCGCGACGAGCACACCGTCACCGCCTACCGCGTCCTCACCGGGACGCCCACCAGCGCGCAGGCCCGCACCGACCGCACCGTCCGCCTCGAACGCCCCGGCATCGGCTGGGACGTCACCATCCAGACCCGCACCGAACTCCGCTGCACCCCCACCCACTTCCTCGCCCACACCCGCCTCACCGCCCTCGAAGCCGGCACCCCCGTCTTCACCCGCGACTGGCAACACCAGATCCCCCGGACAGCCAGCTGATCCACCGCGGCGGACATCCGAGCCCCTGCGGAGGTCATGACTGCGGCCCGCGAGGACGGGCCGACCGGGCGGCACCGCCTCCCGGTCACTGATCGCCGCCCGGCACCGTCCTCGCCAGCTGGAAGGCGGGGCCCCGGCGAGTGG
This sequence comes from Kitasatospora sp. NPDC127111, assembly GCF_042677465.1. Classification (NCBI taxonomy): domain Bacteria; kingdom Bacillati; phylum Actinomycetota; class Actinomycetes; order Kitasatosporales; family Streptomycetaceae; genus Kitasatospora; species Kitasatospora sp. NPDC127111. The sequence continues at coordinate 68,517 of NZ_JBHXTG010000022.1, read as the reverse complement.
CCTGCCAGCCGTCGGCGAGTGCGGCCCGGATCGCCGTCGCGACCACGGACGGGACGACCGGAAAGGCCGAGGTCGCCGCGAGGAGGACGGAGCCGGGGCCGTCCGCCGGTTCGACGGCGATGTCGTAGCGGCCCGCGGCGCAGCCCGGGCAGCAGGCGGCGCCGCCCCGGACGCGCCAGCGGTAGCGCGTGCCGTCGACCGTGATCAGGCGGGCACCGGTTCTCGTCAGGGCCACTGCTCGCCCTCCGCCGCCAGGGCCAGGGCCTCGCCGAGGTTGTGCTCGGCGATGGCCAGCATCGCCGCGCGGTGCGGGAAGTCGCCGTCGAGCAGGCGCAGGGGGCCGGCGACGAGGGAGAGGCGCATGGCGAGGGTGTGGAGGGCGAGGCGTTCCCGGTCGAGGGCCTCGGAGTTCTCGGTGCGCAGGAGGGGGTAGTGGGAGCCGAGGCGGATCCGGAGGAAGGCGTGCTCCCATTCCGGGTCGAAGTGCATCAGGCCCTCGATGTCGATCAGCACCGGTTCGCCGGCCGCGTCCACCAGGACGTGGTCGGGACCGAGTTCGCCGTGCACCAGGCCGTAGCGGGTGCGCGGCCGGACCGCCGCGTACCGCGCGTGCAGCAGGTCCGTGAGGCGTTCGCGGGCGGCGGCGATCCGGGTGTCGCGGGCGGCGGCCTCGGCGAGGTCGGCGAGGGCCCGGTCACGGATCAGCTGTTCGCACGAACGGCCTCGTGACGTACCGCCGTTGTCGAGCAGGGCGAGCTTCCCGTAGGACGGCGCGTCGCCGTGCCGCCGCAGCGTGTCGAGGGTCGCGGCGAGCCGGGCGAGGACGGGCCGGGCCGTGTCCGGGTCGCGGTCGAGCAGCGCTTCGAGGTTCTCCCCGGGGACGTCCTCGACGACGGCGACGTCCGCCGGCAGGTGCCGCCCGCTCCGGTCGAGCAGGTGGACGCGGGGGGTCCGCACGCCGAGGGCGGTCAGCCGCCGGTGCGCCGCCTCGAACAGGCCGGCCCCGGAGGCGTGCGCCAGCGGGTCGCTGTCGTCGCGCTCGGCCGGGGCACCGGGCCAGTAGTCCTCGCCCGCGCTCCAGACGTAGGCGATCGCCGTCCCGCCGCCGTCGAACGCGAGCCGGTAGACGCCCTTCTTGCTCCCGCCGCGCAGCCGTTCGACGGCGTCCAGCCGCCGCCCGCCGCCGAAGGCCGCCCGCGCGACGCCCGCCAGCCGTTCCCGTGTCACCCGTCCCCCTGTCACACCTCCCAGCATAGGAGGGCAAAGCTATTCTTATAGCTTTGCCTATGCCCCTTAGGCATGTTTATATGTGGCCATGAAGACCCTGGGCCTGATCGGCGGCATGAGCTGGGAGTCCACCGCCGAGTACTACCGCACCGTCAACCGACTCACCCGCGAGCGGCTCGGCGGCCTGCACTCCGCCCGACTGGTGCTCCACTCCGTCGACTTCGCCACCGTCGAGCGGTTCCAGGCCGAGGGCCGCTGGGACGAGGCCGGCGCGGTCCTCGCCGACGCGGCCCGCTCGCTGGAGGCGGCCGGCGCCGAGCTGCTCCTGCTCTGCACCAACACCATGCACAAGGTGGCCGACCGGATCGAGGCAGCCGTCTCCGTCCCGCTGCTGCACCTCGCCGACGCCACCGCCGACGCCGTCCGCGCCGCCGGGCTGCGCACGGTCGGGCTGCTCGGCACGGCGTTCACGATGGAACAGGACTTCTACCGCGGCCGGTTGGCCGCCAACGGGCTCACCGTCCTCGTCCCCGACGCGGACGGCCGCGCCGAGGTGCACCGGGTGATCTACGAGGAGCTCTGCCGGGGCGTCGTCCGCGCGGAGTCGCGGGCGGCGTACCGGCGGGTGATCGGGCAGCTGGTCGCCGCCGGGGCCGAGGGCGTGATCCTCGGGTGCACCGAGATCGAGCTGCTCGTCGGCGACGCGGACAGCCCGGTCCCGCTCTTCCCGACCGCTCGCCTGCACGCCGAGGCCGCCGTCGCGGCGGCACTCGCGGACGGCGGGTAGCCCCCGACCGGGTCCGGGGCCGCGCGCCGCCGTCCCCGGTGCGGCGGGCCCCAGGTGGGCGTCGCCGCCGGTCCGCAGGAACGCGTCACAGGTGCCGCCCCCGCGAGGCCGAGAAGGCCGGGAAGTCCGGCGGCGCCGCCCCCGGGGGATCGCGCTCGATCCTCGGTCCATGTCCTTCCCACGCCGTCGGCCTCCCCTCATGCGGCTGCCCCCGGCCGACGACCCTGACGATGCGTAGACTCACCGGGTGATCGACGACCCTCTGCGGCTCACCGTCCTGGGCAGCGCCACGCCCTACCCGGCCGTGGACAACCCGTGCTCGGGCTACCTCCTCACCGGCGGCGGTGCCCGGATCTGGGTCGATGCCGGAACCGGGACGCTGGCGCAGCTGCAACGGCACGTCGGGCCGGGTGAGTTGGACGCGATCTGGATCTCGCACCTGCACGCCGACCACACCGCCGACCTGCTGACCGCCTACTACGGCCTGCGCTACGCGGACATCCGGCTCGAAGCGCCGATCCCGCTGTACGGGCCGCCGGGGACCGCCGACCGGCTGGCGCACTTCCTCACCAACGGGCCCGACCGCAGCCCGGTCGAGTCCGTCTTCGCCGTCGAGGAGCTGCACGACGGGCACGTGGCCGGGGTCGGCGGGCTGACGCTCACCGCCCGCGCGGTGGCGCACGGCATTCCGGCCTTCGCGCTGCGGGTGGCGGACGCGGCCGGGCGGTCGCTCGTCTACTCCGGGGACACCGCGCCCTGCGCCGCCCTCACCGACCTCGCGTCCGGCTGCGACGTGCTGCTCTGCGAGGCGGACTGCGCCGAGCCGGAGCGGGACCGGGTGCACCACACCCCCGAGGACGCCGGCGACACCGCCCGCGCCGCCGGGGCGGCCCGCCTGGTCGTCACCCACCTCGGGCGGGCGCTCACCCCGGCGTCGGCGGTGGCGCGGGCGGCGGAACGGTTCGGCGGCCCGGTGGCGTACGCCGCGCCGGGTGCCGTCTTCCAGGTCGGTGCGGCGTGAAACTCCCGGAGCTCGTCCACGACGCCCAGCCGGAGCTGACCGCGCTCTGGGAGCGGCGCCGGCCCGCCGCGCCGCCGATCGGGCACCTGGTCAGCGACCCGTACGCGGAGGTGTGGGTGCGCTTCCACAGCCTCCCGGAGTCCAAGCGGTACCCCGACGGCGAGGACGAGTACGCCATCGTCCTGGAGCGCTACAACACCGTGCTGGACGAGCTCTTCGCCGGCCGCGAGATCCACGTCGTCACCTCGCGGTGGACGAGCACGCCCGGCCTCCCGCGGCGCCGCCCCCGCGCGGCGCACTGGCAGACGCTGCTGACCCGGGACGACCCGAACCCGAAGTTCCGCATCCACCAGCACCTCTTCGTCGACCGCCGCCCGTGGCACCCCGGCTCGCTGGACCGCCTGCTGCGCGCGGTCGCGGACGACGCCGTCGCGGACGTCATCATCGCCGACACCCGGTTCGACCGCGTCCACCACCCCTACGACGGCGGCGCCGACGTCCTGCTGACCACCCCGGAGGAGCGCGACCGCCTCCGCGACCGCCACGCCGACTGGCTGTCCCGCCACCCGCAGGGGCTCTGAGCGCCCGCGCCGCTCGCCGGAGCACTGGAGCACTGGAGCACTGGAGTGCCGGAGTGGGGGGGGGGCCCGGGCGGCGTACCCCACCCGCGGGGGCGGGCCCCCCCGCCCGCGGGGGGGGGGGGGGGGTGGTGGTTTTGAAGAAAAGGGGGGGGAGGCGGAGGGCCCCGAACCCCCCAA
>NZ_JBHXTG010000022.1:0-64714 GCF_042677465.1 Kitasatospora sp. NPDC127111 | reverse complement strand
GGCCCTCCCGCCCCCGCCCGCCCCGCCGTCCCAGGGGCCAACGGGACATGGGGCGGGCGGTTGGGGCAGCCGGCCGGGCCCCACACCCCACTCCGGCGGCTACGAGCCCACCGTCAGCCGGTCTGGACGGAGGTGTCGTCGATGACGAAGCTCGTCTGGAGCGACGAGTCCTCGCTACCCGCGAACTTCAGGGTGACCGACTGGCCCGCGTAGGCCGAGAGGTCGAAGGTGCGCAACTGGTAGCCGGAGGCCGCGTCCACGTTGGAGTAGGTCTTCAGCGTGGTGCCGTTGGCCGTCACCGCCAGCTTGTCGTACACCGTCGAGCCGGACTCGGCGGTGTCGATGTGCAGGTAGAAGCTCAGCGTGGCCTTGCAGCCCACCGGGATGCTCACCGTCTGGGAGAGGGTGTCCGTGTGGGTCGAGCCGTAGCCGTTCAGCCAGGCCTTCCAGGTGCCGCCGTGCGCGGCCTGGGAGGAGCTGTTGTCGACGACGCCGCTGCTGGCGGTCCACGGCGCCGCGCTGCCGGTCTCGAAGCCGGCGTTGCCGAGCAGCTGGGCCGGGGTGCACTGGCCGCCGCCGTTGTTGACCGTCCAGCTGAAGGCGGCGGTCGCCGTCCTGCCCGCCGAGTCCTTGACCGTGACCGTCACGTTGGAGGTGCCCGCGGTGGTCGCGGTACCGGTGATCAGGCCGGTGGAGGCGTTGATGGAGAGCCCGGCCGGCAGCCCGGCGGCCGAGTAGGTCAGCGGGGCGGTGCCGCCGCTCGCCGAGATCTGCAGGCTCACCGAACCGTTCAGCGTGGTGGTCTGGTTGCCCGGGTTGGTGACCGAGACGGCGCCGCTGCCGGCCGGCTTGGTGAGCAGGCAGCCGCTGACGTTGAGGTCGATGACGCGGCCGTTGCCGAGGCAGGTGGTGAACCAGTAGGTCTCCTCGCCGTAGCTCTGGCCCTTGGTGGCCGTGGTGGTGCCGTCGGCCGCCACCTCGCACGGGTTGTTGAGGGTGCACATGGCGCCGTCGTCGTTACCGGTGTTGTTGATGCCGACGATCTTCTTCGTCGCGGCGTCGACGATCGGTGAACCGGAGGTGCCGTGCGTGGTGTTGCAGCCGGAGCTGTAGCGGAGCGAGTCGTGCCAGGTCCACTCGTCCTCGCGCAGGGTGGGGACGAACCCGTTGATCGAGCAGTTCCACACCTGCTTCCAGTACGACGAGGGTATGTACATCGCCGAGCCGTCGACCGGGTGCGTGTCGCTGATCGTGAGGGCGGTCGCGCCGTACTTGCTGCTGATCGACCCGAAGGTGTCGGTCAGTTGGTACAGCGCGACGTCGGTGCCGGTCATGGTCGCGTACAGCACCTTGTCCGCCTGGACGGTGCCGAGCGAGGAGCCGGAGGAGCTGAGCAGCGTGCCGCTGCGGCTGGCGCTCTGGTTCTGGATGACCACTCCGGAGGCCGGCATGGTCGGCAGGCAGTGGCCGTTGGTGAGCATCATGGCCCGGTCGGTGTCGACCGAGGAGGGGTAACGCACCAGCGAGGCCGAGCAGTTGCTCAGTGCGATGGTGGAGGTCAGATCGCCGGCCTGGACCGCCTGCGCGGGCGTGGCGGCCAGGGTCAACCCGCCTGCGACGACTGCGCTTGCGCCGGCGAGGGCGGCAAGTCTCTTGAACATGGCTCTCCTTGTGGGGGATTGCGGGGCGTACGACCGGTCGCGGACGCCCGCGCCGCACGAAAGTGCCATGGCCACTTCAATGCGGTCAACCATGCCGGCAGAACTCGTGCCCGTGATTCCGCCCTCACCCCAGGGCACTTGACGGCCGGTCGGCCCGTTCCGCCCGCGCCTCCTCGGAGTGGGCGCAGCCCGGCTCCTCCCGCTAGCCGGCCGCCCCGAGGAGGTGCCGGAGGATGAACCGCTCCGCGCCCTCCTCCTCGTGCGCGGGCACCTCCAAGTGGCCGCCGGGGTTGGCGTGCAGCGTCTTCTCGCCGGAGACGAAGGTGTCGAACAGCGCCAAACCGGCCTCGCGCGGCACCAGTTCGTCGTCCCACTGCAGCAGGAACGCGACCGGGACGGCCACCCGGGACGCCGCCCCGACCAGGGACTCATGGCCGGCGAGACCGAACACGGCCGCCCCGATCCGCGGTTCGGCCGCGGCGAGCGGAATGCCGATCACGCTGGCCAGCGACAGGCCCCAGAAGCCGACCGGACCCTCCGGGCCGATGCCGTCCAGCTCCTGGAGCGCGTCCAGCACGGCCCGCCACTCGGGGACGGCACGCCGCGCGAGGGCGGCGGTGTGACGGGCGACCTGCGGGCTGATCGGCTCGCCGCTCGCCAGCAACTCCCCGATCTCCACGACGAACCGCTCGTCCTGGGGGGACTTCGGCCGCTCCCCGTGCCCGGGCGCGTCGATGGCCGCGACCGCGAAGCCGTGCTCCGCCGCGAAGCGCTCGGCCCGTCTCACCAGCCCCGGCGCCCTCTTGTGCCAGCCACCACCGTGACCCATGAGCAGCAGTGGACGCCCGCCGGTGGCACCGGCGGGCGTCCAGAGCACCCCGGGGACGTCACCGAGGGTGAAGGGCCGTTCCGAGACGCCGTTCGCGGTCGTCTCCGAGAGGAAGCGCATGGGTGTTCCGTCGCCTTTCGGTGCGCCCGCAGGGCTCCCGCGGCGTCCGGCGCGCGGGCCAGGTCGAATCAGCTCCGACCAGGTCAGGTCAGGTCAGGTCAGGTGCACCGGGACCCTAGCGGACACCCCGACCGGGCGGACAACCGATCAACGGCACCAGGGCTTGCCCTAGGATGCGTCGGCGATCATCCGTCCGACACCATGGGGGAATTGATGACGGGTCAGTGGACCGCGCTCGGCGAACCGGGCGGCATCGAGGCGTACGTCCACCATCCGCGGGAGGGCGCGGTGCGCGGCGCGGTCGTCGTCTGCTCCGAGCTGTACGGCGTGAACGCGTACGTCCGCGCCACCTGTGCCGAGCTGGCCGAGGCCGGGTACGTCGCCATCGCGCCCGACTACTACTGGCGCGACGCCCGCCGCACCGAACTCGGCTACTCGGCGGCGGAGCGCGAGTCCGGCCTGGTGCTGATGCGCGCGCTCGACCGCGACGAACTGGTCGCGGACGCCGGCGCCGCCCTCGCGGCCGCGCGCGCCGAGGCGGGCGGACGCGGCGTCGCGTTCCTGGGCCTGAGCATGGGCGGGCACGTCGCCGTGCGCGCCGCCACCGAGCTGCGCTTCGAGCTGGCCGCCGTCTTCTACCCCGGCTGGCTGCTCAACAGCGGCTTCCCGCTGGTCGGCCCGGTCCCGCCGCTGGAGACCAGCGAGCGGATCGCCGCCAACGGCGCCTTCCTGCTCGGCTTCCGCGGCGAACTCGACCACATCATCCCGGCCGAGGAGTGGGAGCGGGCCGAGCAGCGGCTCACCGAGGCCGAGGTCCCGCACGAGTTCGTCACCTACCCCGCCGCCCACCACGGCTTCGCCTGCTCCGACCGCCCCGCGGACTACGACCCGGAGGCGGGAGCCGACGCCTGGCGCCGGGTGTACGCGGCCCTGCAGACGTACCTGTAGGCCACTCGGCCCCCGCGCGACGGCGGGGGCGGGGAGGCTGCCGCCCCGTGTCGGCAGCCTCCCCGGCCGATCGGCCCCGGCCCGGCCCACCGCCCCCCACCCCGGCCCCCGGCCCCCGGCCCCCGGCCCCCGGCCCCGGTCCAGCGCCCCCGAAGGGGCCCGCCCCCGCCCGCGGGCTACTCCCCCTTGAGCTGCTGGACCAGGCCGAGGCGGTCGATCACGGCGTGCCGCTCGCTGATCCGGTCGCCGACGAAGCGGAACAGGGCGAACGCCTCCATGCTGACCCGCCTGCCGGTGGCGGGGATGCCCATCAGCGGGCCGGAGTGCGTGGCCGTCATGCGCCAGCGCACCACGACGTCCTCGCCCTCGCCGACGAGGTCGAGGATCTCGAACGACGGGTCGCCGTGGGTGGCGTGCACCTCGCGGATGGCGTCCTTGAAGCCCTGCGGGCCGCGGACGTTCTGGTGCCGCCCCTCGCTGGTGAGGAAGTCGGCGGTGAAGAGCTCGTCCGCGACGTCCAGGTCCCCGGCCTCCAGGGCCCGGTAGAGGCGGCGAACGGCGTTCTTGCGGTACTCGACGGTGGTCATGCGGAGTCCCTCCCCGGTCGGATTACTGAGTGATCCCTCAGTAAGTTAACCTTTCCTGAGCGATTACTCAACCAATCGGCGGGGAACGGAGGCCGGACATGGCCCAGGCACGACGCGGGCGGCCCTCGACCGGGGTACGGGAAGCGGTGCTCCAGGCCACCGAGGAGGTGCTCGGGGACGCCGGCCTGGCCCTGTCCACCAAGGAGATCGCGCGCCGGGCGGGCGTCGCGGAGTCGAGCGTCTTCTACCACTTCGGCGACCGGCTCGGCCTGCTCCAGGCCGTCATCGGGCTGCACCTGCCGGCCTTCGCCGACGCGACCGCCGTCCTCGGCGAACACCGGGACGAACGCGACGGCGGACAGGAGGACGGCGGCCTGCCGGCCGAGCTCACGGCCCTGCTGACCCACCTCGAACGGTTCTACCGCCGGATCATGCCGATCCTCGGCGCCCTCCAGGCCGACGCCCAGCTCCGCGCCCTGCTCGCCGAACGCGGCGGCGACATCGGGCCGCACCTCGCCCTGCGGGCCGTCGCGGACGCCCTGCGGGCACGCCAGGCCGCCGGCCGGCTCCCCGCCGGGCTGGACCCGGCGGCCGCCGCGCTCCTGCTCGTCGGAGCGGCCCACCAGCGCGCGCTGCACACCCACCTGCTGGGCGAGGCGGCGGCGCGCTTCCTCCCGCCGGTGGAGGCGCTCGCCCGCACGCTCCTCCCGGCCTTCGAACAGCCGCGGTGACGGCCGCGGCGCCGCCGGCCGGGGCCCGGACGGCGGCGCCGGTGCGTGGTGCCCCTCAGGGCTGGGGGAACTTGTCCTCGTCCACGTCGCTGGTCTTGGCGTTGCCGCCGACCGTCGGCTGGAGGGTGATCGACCAGGAGGTGTAGGTCCGCCCGGTCTCGTACGCCATGGTGTCGTCGAACTTGCTGAAGTCGCAGTTCTGGGTGAACGCCTTCAGCGTCGCGTCCCAGTCGACGCCGCCGGAGAAGAAGACCTCGTAGGTGCCGTCCTCGATGCCCTCGATGGACGCCTTCTTGCCCTTGCCGACGTAGATCGAGTGGATCGACTTGCCGTCCTTGGCGAGCGAGACCACCGCGTCGGCGCTGCCGCCGTTGTCGACGTTGAGCACGCCGTGGCCCCTGAGCCGGCCCTCCCGCACCATGGTGCCGTTGTCCAGGCTGCGGGTCTGCAGCTGCGGGGTCTGCGGGACGTTGAAGGTGGTCGGGTAGCCGGCCGCGGTCATCTGGGCGAGGGCCGCGGGAACCGCCTTCAGGCCCTCGGACTGGCCGACCTCGGCGAAGGCCGAGGTGACGGCGCACACCTTCTTCTTCTTGATGTCGCCGCGGACCTTGGTCAAGTCGGTGGAGAGCTGGCTCAGGGCGGTCACCAGCTGCCGCCGGGCGGTGTAGACGGCGGCCGGCTCGTCGGCGAGGCCGAGCCCGCTGCCGGCCGAGGAGGCGGCGGTGGAGGCCTCCTGGAGCGCGGTGGAGAAGGCGTCCAGGCTCGCCGCGGCGTTGAGCTTGCCGAGCGCGGCGCTGACCGGGTCGATGTAGCCCGTCAGGATCGGGCCGTACGGCGGCTTGGTCGGCGTCGGCGTCGGCGTGGGCGTGGGGGTCGAGGTCGCGCTCGCGGACGGCGCCCCGGAGTTCCCCGACCCGAGCCCGAAGGCGTCCGAACCCCCCGAGCCCCCGCTGGAGCACGCCGCCAGCAGCAGCGCGGTGCCGGCCGCCAGGCCGACCTTGATGTAGGACTTCATGCCGCTCCCCCTGGTGTGATCCGCGCGGTCCCGGTGATCCCCGCGGATCTCCGGGATCCCCGGGACTCCCGAGCGCCGTGATCTTCCATGCACGCTCCGTGCACTCCCCGCGGACATGATCCCGAGCCGAGGGGGCACGGTCAACCTGGCGTACAAGAGGCGTACGGAGGCGCAGGTGGGGCACACCCGGGGGCGCGTGGAGCCGGAAGGACGGTCACCTAAGATCGGGCTCGTGCTCAGGCTTACGGGACTCCCCCTCCAGATCATCGCCTCCGTCCTCGCGATCGGCGTCTTCGCCGCGACGATGTGGCTCTGGCCGCGGTTCGGCGGCCGGACCTGGAAGGCCTGGCTCGGCCGGATCGGCGCCTTCCTCGCCACCCAGATCGCCGTCCTGGTCGCGATGGGCCTGATCGCCAACGGCTACTTCGGCTTCTACAGCTCCTGGACCGACCTGCTCGGCACCAACGGCGGCCCGGGCACGGTGGTCGACCAGCAGCCGAACGCCGCCGTCGCCGTCACCGGCGAGCAGAAGTTCTACGCCCAGCAGGGCTCGAACCCCGAGCGCGTCGGCCTGATCCACAAGGTCGCCGTCAAAGGGGCCGTCAGCGGCCTGAGCACCGACGGGTTCGTCTACCTCCCGCCGCAGTACTTCCAGCCGGAGTACGCGCACCGGAAGTTCCCGATGGCGCTGGTGCTGGCCGGCTACCCGGGCACGCCGGAGAAGCTCATCTCGCTGATGAAGTACCCGGCCTCCACGCTGGAGGCGATCGAGCAGCAGAAGCTCCCGCCGACCGTCCTGGTGATGATGCGCCCGACCCTGGTCAGCAACCGGGACACCGAGTGCGTGGACGTCCCGAACGGGCCGCAGGTGGAGACCTTCTTCACCAGCGACCTGCCCAAGGCGCTCGCCACCACCTACCGGCTCGGCACCGACCCGGCCAACCGGGCGGTGATCGGCAACTCGACCGGCGGCTACTGCGCGCTCAAGTTCGCGCTGCGCAAGCCGGACTCGTACCGCGCCGCCGTCTCGCTCTCCGGCTACTACACCGCGCCGATCGACGAGACCACCGGTGACCTCTTCGGCGGCAACGGACAGCTCAAGCAGGAGAACGACCTGCTGTGGCGGCTGCGCAACACGCCGGCCGCACCGGTCTCGCTGCTGCTGGGGACCGCGCACGACGAGAACAACTACGCCGCCACCCAGGACATGGTGAAGTCCTTCAAGTCCCCGACCAAGCTCTCCACCATCACCCTGGACACCGGCGGGCACAACTTCCACACCTGGACCCGGGAGATCCCGCCCGCGCTGGAGTGGCTGGGCAAGCACCTGACGATGCCCCAGGCCGCCTGAGCCCCATCCGGCTCCCGTAGCCGCCCCCTGCCGCGAGGATCCACCGGCCCGGGGATCCACCGCCCCGAGGATTCACCGCCGGGGGATCCACCGGTGGGACCGGGGCCGCAGATCACACGCCCCTCACAGGCGCGTCTCACGCTCCTCTCAGCCGCACGGCCGAGCGTAGCGCCCATGACCACGACCAGCTTCCCCCCGCCGACCGGCGATCCGTGGCCCGAGGCCGCGAACCACCTGCCGCCGGAGGTGCCGCAGCCGGCCCCCGCGGCCACGGACGCGGCGGCGCCGGCCGGACCGCTCTTCCCGGAGTTCCCGCTGCCGCCCGCCGGACCCAAGGGTCCCGGCTCCTGGGCGGGGCGGCTGCGCACCCTGCCGGCCCGCGCCCGGCGCGGCCGCGCCGACGACCCGCGCTGGGTGCGGCCCGCCCTGCTGGCGCTGCTGGCCGCGACCGCCGTCATGTACCTCTGGAGCCTGAGCGCCTCCGGCTGGGCCAACTCCTTCTACTCGGCGGCCGCCCAGGCGGGCAGCCAGAGCTGGAAGGCCTTCTTCTACGGCTCCTCCGACGCCGGGAACTTCATCACCGTCGACAAGCCGCCGCTGTCGCTCTGGCCGATGGCGCTGGCCGCCCGGGTCTTCGGCCTCTCCTCCTGGTCGGTGCTGGCCCCGCAGGCGCTGATGGCGGTCGCCACCGTGGCCACCCTGTACGCGACGGTGCGCCGCCGCTTCTCGCCGCTCGCCGGCCTGCTCGCGGGCGGCGCGCTGGCGCTGACCCCGGTGGCGGTGCTGATGTTCCGCTTCAACAACCCGGACGCGCTGCTGGTGCTGCTGCTCACGCTGGCCGCGTACGGGCTGGTGCGGGCGGTCGAGGCGGCCGGCACCCGGTGGCTGGTGTTCACCGGTGTGATGTTCGGGCTGGCCTTCCTCACCAAGACGCTCCAGGCCTTCCTGGTCCTGCCGGCCTTCGCGCTGATCTACCTGGTGGTCGCGCCGACCGGTCTCTGGCGGCGGGTGCGCCAACTGCTGCTGGCCGGGCTGGCCCTGCTGGTCGCGGGCGGCTGGTGGGTCGCGATCGTCGAGCTGGTGCCCGCCTCGGCGCGGCCGTACATCGGCGGTTCGCAGGACAACAGCTTCCTCTCGCTCACCTTCGGCTACAACGGTCTCGGCCGGCTCAACGGCAACGAGACCGGCAGCGTGGGCGGCGGCGGCCGCATGCCGGCCGGCCTGGAGGCCCCGCCCGGCGTGGAGGCCCCGGCCGGCGCCGGCCGGGGCATGGGCGGCTGGGGCGAGACCGGGATCACCCGGCTGTTCGACGGGGACATCGGCGGGCAGATCGCCTGGCTGATGCCGGCCGCGCTGATCCTGCTGCTGGTCGGCCTCTGGGCCACCCGCCGCCACGCCCGGACGGACACCGCCCGCGCGGCGTTCCTGGTCTGGGGCGGCTGGCTCGTCTGCACCGCGCTGACCTTCAGCTTCATGTCCGGGATCTTCCACCAGTACTACACGGTGGCGCTGGCGCCGGCGGTGGCCGCGCTGGTCGGCATGGGCGTGGACGGGCTCTGGCGGGCCCGGCACCGGCTGCCGTACGCGGCGGTGCTGGCGGTCACCCTGGCCGTGACGGCGGTCTGGGCGTACCTGCTGCTCGGCCGGAGCGCGGGGTTCCTGCCGTGGCTGCGCTGGGCGGTGCTCATCGGCGGGCTGGCGGCGGCGGTGGCGCTGCTGCTGGCCGGACGGCTGGGGGCCCGGCTCGCCACCGTGGCCGGACTGGTGGGCCTGGCGGCGGCGCTCGGCGGACCGGCGGCGTACGCGGTGGACACCGTGAACACGCCGCACACCGGCTCGATCGTGACGGCCGGCCCGGCGGTCGCGGGCGGGCGGGGCATGGGCCCGGGCGGGATGCGCGGCGGGCCGTTCCCGGGGGCCGAACTGTTCGTCAACGGCCGGCCGGTCGTGCCGGGCCAGAACGGCGCGCCCGGCGGCGCCCAGGGCGGGGCGCCCGGCGGGTTCCCGGGCGGTCGGTTCCCGGGCGGCCAGGGCGGCCAGCTCCCGGGCGGTCGGTTCCCGGGCGGCCAGGGCGGCCAGGGCGGCCGGACCGGGGGCAACGGCACCGGCTCCGACGGCCGCGGCGGCGGCTCCGGCGGCATGACCGGCGGCGCCCCCGGCGGCATGGGCGGCCTGCTGAACGGCGCCCGGGTGAGCGCGGAGGCCTCCGCCGCCCTCGCGCAGGACGCCGGCCGCTACACCTGGGCCGCCGCGACCAGCGGCTCGCAGAACGCCGCCAGCTACCAACTCGCCTCCGGCGTCCCGGTGATGGCCCTCGGCGGCTTCAACGGCACCGATCCGTCGCTCGGCCTGAGCGCCTTCCAGCAGTACGTGAAGGAGGGCAGGATCCACTGGTTCATCGGCGGCGGCGCCCGCGGCGCGGCCGGGGCCGGGGCCGATGCCGCCGGCGGGGCGCAGCGGACGCAGACCGCGCAGATCGAGGAATGGGTGGCGAGCCATTACACCGCGAAGACGGTGGGCGGCTCCACCTTCTACGACCTGACCCAGGCCCCCGCCTCCTGACGCCCGCACCGGAAGGGACGCACCGCGGAACACCGCGGTGCGCCCCTCGTGCCGTGCGCCGTCGTGCGGTGCGGGTCAGTCCGACGGGCAGCGCGTCCCGGCGGCCGGGACGGTGCCGTCCACCAGGAAGGCGTCGACCGACCCGCGGATGCACGTGCTCTTGCCGTAGGCGGTGTGGCCCTCCCCCTCGCGGGTGAGCAGCACGGCGTGGCCGAGTTCGGCGGTGAGCTTCTCGGACCACGCGTACGGCGTGGCCGGGTCGCCGGTCGAACCGACCACGACGATGGTGGCGTCGCTCTTCGAGGCGATCGCGTGCGGCTTCTCGACGGAGCGGAACGGCCAGATCCGGCAGTCCGGGTCGAACAGCGCCATCGTCGGCTCGTGTCCGCTGACCAGCGGCGCCTTGGCGGCGAGCTCCGCCAGCGCGGCCTGCAGCTGCTCGCCGGCCGGCGCGTCGGTGGCGCCGTCGGCGCAGTGGATGGCGGTGTACGCGTCCGCCGAGACGCCGTACTTGCCGTCCTCGCCACGGCCGTTGTAGCCGTCGGCGAGGTCGAGCAGGTAGTCGCCCTTGTCGCGGAGCATGGCGAAGGCGAGGACGTTGCGCAGGTTGGTCCACGCCTTCTCGCCGCCGTAGAGGGTGCTGAGGACGCCGGTCCAGGCGGCGTTGGCGGTGAGGGTGCGCCCCTTGGCGGTCTTGAGCGGGTGCTCCTTGAGGCCGTCGAGGAAGCCGGCGAGCTTCTGCGCGGCCTTGTCCGGGTCCTTGCCGAGCGAGCACGGGTCCTTGGTCACGCAGTCGGCGGCGAAGGCCTTGAGCGCGCGCTCGAAGCCGGCGTACTGCTCGATGTTGTGCTGGACGAGCGAGGTGGACGGGGAGGTGGCGCCGTCCAGGACGAGCCGGCCGACCCGGTCCGGGAACTCCTCGGCGTAGAGGCTGCCGAGGTAGGTGCCGTAGGACATGCCGAGGTAGTTGAGCTTCTGGTCGCCCAGGGCGCCGCGCAGCACGTCCATGTCGCGGGCGGTGTTGCGGGTGCCGACGAAGGGCAGCACCTTGGCGTACTTGGCCTGGCAGGCCTCCGCGAGCACCTTGCCGTGGTCGGCGCCCGGGGCGTCGGTGGTGACCCACGCGTCGCGGGCCTTGTCGTCCAGGCAGTTCAGCGGACTGGTCAGGCCGGCGCCGCGCGGGTCGAAGCCGACCATGTCGAAGCGGTCGTGCAGCGGGCCCGCCCAGCCGGACGGGTTCCGCTTGACCATGTCGACGCCGGAGCCGCCGGGCCCGCCGGGGTTGACCAGCAGCGAGCCGACCCGCTGGTCCTGCTTGACGGCGGGGTTGCGGACCACGGCGACGTCGAGGACGTCCCCGGCCGGGTTGGCGTAGTCCAGCGGGACCTTGAGGGTGGCGCACTGCACCAGGGACTCGTCGATCTTCGTGGTCTGCGGGTCGTCGGCGCACGGGGCCCAGGCGATCTGCTGTCCGTAGAACGCCTTGAGCGCCGGGTCGGCCGCACCGGTGGGCTTCGGGGTCGGCGTGGGCGTGGTGGTCGGGGCCGCCGCCGGGCTGCCGGTCGCGGCCGGCGAGGCCGTGCCGGAGGCGGCGCCGGTGGAGCCGGTGGAACCGGCCGAACCGGTGCAGCCGGCCAGGACGGTGGCGGCGACGGCGGCGGTCAGGGCGCGCCGGGAGAACCGGGTGATCATCGAATGCACCGCACACGAATATCACCCGGTGATCACACCGGTCACACCGCCCGGCGCGCTGACGCCGTCCACCGGGCGGTGTATGCGGACAAAGGATGGTGAAACGTTCCGCTCAGCCGCCGCCCAACGGCCGACGGCCGCTACCCCCGGAGGGACCGCGCGGTCTCGGCGAGCACGGTGTCGAGCGGGGTCGCCGAGACGCCCAACACCTCCTCGGTGCGGGTGGAGTCGAGCAGCAGCGGGCGGTAGTACAGGTACCCCATCTCCACCACCTCGGCGAGGACCTCGTCGGCCTCGCCCGCCCGCGCCAGCTCCTCCGGCGACAGCGCGGTCAGCTTCGGCGCGGGCGCGCCGGCCGCCCGGGCCAGCTCCCCGGCCAGCGCCCCGGCCGACAGGTCGCCGGTGCCGGGCACGTGCCAGACCTCGCCCCAGGACGCGTCGGACCGGGCGGCCGCGATCAGGGTGGCGGCGACGTCGCCGGTGTAGGACCAGCTGTGCGGCGCGTCCAGGTCGGCGGGGTAGCCGGCCGGGTCGCCGGCCACCACGGCCGGGGCGACCATCAGGTGGAACGGCGAGCCGGCGCCCGCCCCGAGGAAGTCGCTGGCCCGGACCTCGGTGGCGCGCACCCGCCCGGCCCGGTGGGCGGCCAGCGCGTCCGACCAGAGCGCGGCGCGCACCCGCCCCTTGCGGGTGGTCGGGGCGAGCGGCAGCCGCTCGTGGTACCGGCCGTCCACCGGTCCGTAGCCGTAGACGTTGCCGAGCATCACGTAGCCGGCGCCGGTCCGTTCGGCGGTGGTGAGCAGCGCGGCGGCCAGCGGCGGGAACTCCTGCGGCCAGCGGTGGTACGCCGGGGCCGCGCAGTTGACCAGGGTGGCCGCGCCCTCGGTGAGGGCGGTGAGGCCGTCGGCGTCGGTCGCGTCGGCGGCGACCCGTTCGATGCCGGGGTGCTCGGGGCCGGTGCCGCGCCGGGTGACCAGGCGGACCCGCTCGCCGGCCCCGGCGAGCCGGAGCGCGGTGGCGGTGCCGATCGGGCCGGCACCGGTGACGACGTGGAAGGACATGGCACTCCTCCGGGTTGACGGTGGGTGAGGTGTGCGGCGCCGGCCGGGCGCCGCCGTCGCTCCACTCTCCGACCGGGCGCCGTCGTGGAACAGCGCCCCGGTTGCCAAGCTTCCGGAGGTTCTGGCCATGCCCGCCCGCAGCACGCCGCACCTGGTCGCGGTGGTCGCCGTCGCCCCGGTGACCCCGTTCGACCTCGCCATCCCCGACGTGGTCTTCGGCTCCGCCGAGGCGGACGGCCGGCCGGCGTACGAGGTGCGGATCTGCACCGCCGTGCCCGGCCCGGTCGACTCCACCGGGAGCCTGCGGGTGGTCGTCCCGCACGGGCTGGAGGTGCTGGCGGAGGCGGACACCGTGATGGTGACCGGCACGGCCTCGCGCACGGAGGCGGACGAGCGGGTGCTGACGGCGCTGCGCGCGGCGGCCGCACGGGGCGCGCGGATCGCGTCGATCTGCACCGGCGCGTTCGTCCTCGCCCAGGCCGGGCTGCTGGACGGGCGCAGCGCGACCACGTACTGGGTGCAGGCGGGCGCGCTGGAGCACCGCTTCCCGTCCGTCCGGGTCCGCCCGCGGGCGCTCTTCGTGGAGGACGGCCCGGTGCTGACCTCGGCCGGGCTGACGGCCGGCATCGACCTGTGCCTGCACATGGTCCGCAGCGACCACGGCGCGGCGGTGGCCAACGCGGTGGCGCGGCTCGCGGTGATCTCGGCCGTCCGGGACAGCCGCCAGGAGCAGGCGCAGGCGCCGGTCTCCGCGGCCGACGGCGCCTCACTGGCCGGCACCCGGGCCTGGGCGCTGGAGCGGCTGCACGAGCCGCTGACGCTGGCCGCGCTCGCGGCGCACGCGGGTGTCAGCGTCCGCACCCTCAACCGGCGCTTCCTGGCCGAGGCGGGGACCACGCCGCTGCAGTGGCTGCTGACCCAACGGATCGAGCACGCCCGGGAGTTGCTGGAGTCCACCGACTCCCCGGTCGACCTGATCGCCGACCGCGCCGGCTTCGGCAGCCCCGACTCGCTGCGCCGCCACCTCCTCCGGCGCGTCGGCATGACCCCCCGCGCCTACCGGGCCCACTTCGCCCGGCCGAAGCGGGCGGTGGACGGGAGCTGAGCCGATGCCCGTGCCTGCGCCGGTGTCTCCGGTCTCGGACCTCGGACCTCGGACTCCGGGCCTCAGCCGCCGATCGCCGACATCGGCCGGTCCGGCCGCACGAAGTCGGCCGAGTCGATGGCGTGGCCGGCGCCCTTGCGGGCGATGGTGTTGCGCCAGGCCTCCTCGATCCGGTCGTCGTCGGCCCCGTCGCGCAGCAGCGCGCGCAGGTCGGATTCCTCGGTCGCGAAGAGGCAGTTGCGCAGCTGCCCGTCGGCGGTGAGCCGGACGCGGTCGCAGCCGCCGCAGAACGGGCGGGTGACGGAGGCGATCACGCCGATCACCGTGTCGGTGCCGGCGATCCGCCACTCCTCGGCGGGGGCGTTGCCGTGCCGGCCGACCGGGACGAGGTCCCAGCGGCTGGCGAGCACGGCCAGGATCTCGTCGGCGGTGACCATCGTCGTCCGGTCCCAGGCGCCCTGCGCGTCCAGCGGCATGGACTCGATGAACCGCATCCGGTAGCCGTGCCCGGCGGCGAACTCGGCCAGGTCGAGGATCTCGTCGTCGTTGACGCCGCGCACCGGCACCGCGTTGACCTTGACCGGCGCGAGTCCGGCGGCCTGCGCGGCGGCCAGGCCGGCGAAGACGTCGGCGATCCGGTCCCGGCGGGTGATCGCGGCGTACCGCTCGGGGCGCAGGGTGTCCAGGCTGACGTTGACCCGGTGCAGCCCGGCCTCGCGGAGCGCGCCGGCGGTCCGGGCCAGCCCGATGCCGTTGGTGGTGAGCGAGACCTCCGGCCCGAGGGCGGTGATCCGGCCGATCAGCGCCGGCAGCCCGCGCCGCAGCAGCGGTTCGCCGCCGGTGAGCCGCACCGAGGCGATGCCCAGCCGCTCGACGGCGATCCGGACCAGCCGGACCACCTCGTCGTCGCTCAGCACCTCGGCCTTGGGGAGCCAGGCGAGGCCCTCGGCCGGCATGCAGTAGGTGCAGCGCAGGTTGCAGCGGTCGGTGAGCGAGACCCGCAGGTCGGTGTGGACCCTGCCGAAGCGGTCCAGCAGCGGGCGCGGTGCGGTGTTCATCGACTCAGTACAGGGGCAAGCGGGCCGCAGTGCCACCCGCCGAACCGCCGGGGTACGGCCGCCACCTGCGGGTTTCCCTTGTGCATTCGTCCAACTGTGGGTCCGAACGGCTGCGCGGGACGCCCCCGGCCGGGCAGGCTGGGCGCATGCACCGCAGTGATCCAGCCGTCACCGCCTCCACACCCGCCTCCGCGCCCGCCTCCGCGCCGGTGGCCGCGCTCGTCCTCGCCGCCGGCGGCGGGCGGCGGCTCGGCGGGCGCCCCAAGGCCCTGATCCCCTACCGGGGGCGGCCGCTGGTGGAGCACGCGGTGGCCACGGTCCGTTCGGGCGGCTGCACGGACGTGACGGTGGTGCTGGGCGCGGACCGCGAACGGGTCCGGGCCACCGCGCACCTGCCGGGCTGCCGGCTGGTGGCCAACCCGGACTGGGCGGGCGGCATGGGCTCCTCGCTGCGGGCCGGGCTGGCCGCGCTGCCGCCGGAGGCCCCGGCCGCGCTGGTGATGCTGGTGGACACGCCCGGCGTCACGCCGGCGGCGGTGGCCCGGCTGCTGGCCGCCCACCGGGCGGGCGCCGACCTGGCCGCGGCGGCGTACGGCGGACGGCGCGGGCACCCCGTCCTGATCGGGGCCCGGCACTTCGCCGAGGCGGCGGCGGGCGCGACCGGCGACTCCGGCGCGCGCGCCCTGCTGACGGCGCACGCCGAGGAGATCGCGCTGGTCGAGTGCGCCGATGTCGCCGTCCCGGACGACCTGGACACCCCGGCCGACCTGGCCCGCTGGTCCGCCGGCTGACCCGCCCCGGCCGACCTCGGCACCCGCTCCCCCTCCCGGGTGGCCCGGTCTCCTCCTCGCCGGCGAGGGATCGACCGCACACCCCTGATCTGTCCCTGAGGATTGCCCCATTCCGCGCCGCGGCCCCCGCCTTTCGGGGAGCATGGGACACGTCCTTCCACCCCGATTCGAACGGACGGTGCCCGCGATGTCCGGACTGGCCGACGACTTCACCGGACGCGACCCCGCCCAGCACGGGCCGGGAGCGGGTGGCGGTGCCCGGGCGATCCGCTGTCCCGCCTGCCGGCGCGAGCACCTGTACGAGCCGCCCTCGCTGCCCTGCCCGTGCGGGGCCTCGCTCAAGGTCCCGCTGCTGCGCGGCGGCGTCCCGGTGCAGGTGCGGTTCCGGTCCTGGGAGGACTCCTGGCTGAACATGCGCTGCCCGCACTGCGGCCGCTCCGACCAGTGGCCGCAGCCCGAGTTCACCTGCAACTGCGGCGCCACCGTCCGGCTGCCGGTGGACCGCACCACCCGCCTCGGCGGCAGCGCCACCGCCGGCCGCGCCGGCACCGGGCAGCTCGGGCCGGCCGCCCCGCCGTCCACCCGCCCCTCCCCGGCCCACCCGCAGGGCGCCCCGGTGCCCGCCCCGCCCGGCGGGTCCGGCTCCCCGGCGACGCCGTGGCGGCGGCGGGCCCCGTTCCGCCCGCACCCGGTCCGCACCTCGCAGGACGCGGTGTTCACGGCCGCCCGCTACCTGGAGTGGCTCGGCTTCGAGGACCTCGAACTGACGGAGGCCCAGGAGCGCGACGGCGTCACCCTGCTGGGCAGCCGGATGGTCGCCCAGGTGGACACCTGGACCGAGCCGGCCGACGTGAAGTCGGTGGAGTGCCTCTGGCTGCAGACCCTGCACGCCGAGGAGATGGCCGCCGCGATGTTCACCCTGGCGGGGTATTCCCACCAGGCCACCGTCCGCGGCGAGCAGCTGCTGGTCGCCCTGTTCAGCCTGGACCTGGCCGGGGTTCCGCAGCCCGCGAACGGCGCCGCCGAGGCCCTGATGGAGACCGGCTGGACGTCCTGACCCCGCCCCGGCCCCGGCCCCGACCGCGTCCCGGCCCCGTCCCGGTCGCGCCGGGGCCACGAGCGCGTGACGTGCCGGAGGCGCCCTAGATCATTCCGCCGCCGAACGCAACAACCTCCGCTCGTGATCTGGTGCACAAGCTCACCCCCGTGTTGAATTGCCGCCACGACGCAGGCGTGGGCGCGCCTTTCGGGTTCCGCCGGATCCGGCGGGGACCCGCAGGGCACGCCCCTGGGGAAGGCCTGCGCCCTGCTGGATGGCGCGCACAAGGAGGTGGCGTTGTCGGAGCACGGATGGGACCCGAGCGGCCGGGACGGGCGGGAGGTGCGCGGCCGGGCGGCCCCCCGGGAGCCGGGGGACACCGTATGGCGGCTGCGGTCCCGCGCGTGCTGGCAGGAGGCCGCGGAGCTGTTACGGCCGGCTGCCGAGCGCGACCCGACGGCCGCCCTCGGCCGGGCCGAACTCCTGATCGAGCAGTGTCTGTTCACGGCCGCCCACTGGACCCCGGCCGAACAGGCGCTGCGCCTGGCCGAGGCCGTGGTCGGCACCACCGAGCAGCGCGCGGCCGCCGCGTGCGCCCGCGGCTTCCTGGCGTACGTCGCCAGCGTGCTCGGCGCGCGCGACCGGCTCGACGAGGCACAGGCGGCGCTCGGCCGGACCTCCGCGCTGCTGCCGCCGGACGCCCCCGGGCGCCCGCTGCTGGACTTCCGCCGCGGGCTGGTCGCGGAGAACCTGCTGCGCGACCGGACGGCGGCCTGGATCGCCTACCGGCGGGCGCACGACGGCGCGGGCGAGCGCGGTGACGAACTGCTGCGGTCCCACACCTGGCGGCACCTGGCCGCGCTGGCCCAGGCCGCCGGGGACCGCGAGCGGGCCCGGGAGGGCTTCGACGCCTCGCTGCGGTTGCGCGAGCAGCTGGGCTTCACGGTCGGGGTGGCGCCCGCGCTGGCGGCGCTGGCCGAGGTCTCCGAACCCGCCGAGGCCACTCGGCTGCGGGCGGAGGCCGCCCGGCTGGTGCAGGCGCTCGGAGGCGTTCCGGTCTGGCTCGCGCGCCAGTTGGGCGCGGCGCGCACGCCGGGCGCTCCCCCGGACGGACGCATCGGAAGGCAGCCCCGGGGAAGCATCAGCTAAGGTGAGCCTAACCTGGCCGGGGGGAGCAGTACCCCGGCCGGGTTCGCCTTGCCGTTCCCCGGGCTCCGCCATGCCCCGGCCGGCCGGGCCCGGCCCGGGGGCGCCCGCCCGCACCCCACCGGCCGGGACGGACCGGGCGGTCCGGCAGGGCTCCGGTCGACCCGATGGGGCCCGCACCATGACCGTGAGCAGCACCGCCCACTGCGGCACCCCCGTTCCGGCCGCCCCGGACACCATTACTCCCGTCTCCCCCGCCTCCCCGGCCGAGGCCGACGGCCCCACCGCCCACGACGGCCCGCGGCCGTGCGCCGCGAGCTACCGGCGGCTCGGCGAACTGTTCCCGGCCCTGCGGGTGCACTGCGCCCCGCCGCGCAGCGGCGACGGCTGGCTCACCGGCGCCGACCTGGTCGCCCGCCCGGAGGCGCTGCGCGAGCTGATCGCCCACGACGCCCGGGACGGCCTGGCCCGGTACGGGCGGGCGCTGCGCCCCGACGTCGCGGCCGGCTTCGGCCTGCACCGCTTCACCTGGCCGACCGGATTGCTGTTCACCCTGCCCTGGTTCCTGGAGCGCCGGGTGCCGCTGCTCGCCCCCGAGGACGTCTCGGTCCGCCGCCGCACCGGTGAGCTGACCGCCCGGCCGGGTGCCTTCGCCTGCCTGCCGGACGACCCGGCGGCCGGCCTGGCCGACGCCCGCCCGGTGGCGGGCGAACCCGAGCTGGCGGCCGTACTGCGGTCCGCGCTGGCCGGGTTCCTGACGCCCGTACTGGGGGCCTTCCGCCCGGAGGTGCGGCGCGGCCCGCGCACGCTCTGGGCGATGGCGACGGACGCGGTGGTGGAGGGCCTCTGGTACG
This sequence comes from Kitasatospora sp. NPDC127111, assembly GCF_042677465.1. NCBI lineage: Bacteria > Bacillati > Actinomycetota > Actinomycetes > Kitasatosporales > Streptomycetaceae > Kitasatospora > Kitasatospora sp. NPDC127111. Next base: position 46,164 of record NZ_JBHXTG010000022.1, on the reverse strand, counting down.
TCGGCGGGCTGCTCGGCGAGGAGGAGCGGGCCCGCACCGAGCTGTCCGGGCTGCTCGCGCCCGGGCCGACGGCGTGCGCACCCGGCGCGTCCGCGGCGTCCGCCGCCTCCGTCGCACCGTTCACGCCCGGCGCGGGCTTCACCCCCGCGCCACCGGATGCTTCGACCACCGACCGAGGCCGGGCCAGCTGTTGCCTCGTCTACACCGTCCAGCCCGAGGGAATGTGCGGCGGCTGCCCCCGCGTCACGCGAGGTTGACCGAATTCCCCGCGGAACGGTGCGCGCCGAGCCCGGAATTCCGGGAAATATCCACCCCAAATTAATACGACAATGCGACTTCTCCCACGTCAGAAATCCCTCTCCCCAGCGCATTGACGTCGAATCAGCCATTCCCCGGCCGAGCATCCGTCATGATGGTCCCCGCCATCACGACGCAGGAAAGCGAGGCTGGTCCAGGCGATGAAATTGTCCGATATACCGCTCGGTTGGGCCGTCACCGGCGTTGCGGGGCTCCTGGTCACCGCCCTGCTGGTGGCCCTGGCCCGGAACCGGGGATCCGCGACCGGACCGGGCGGCACGGATTCCTGGGAGCGTTCCGAGGAACGCCGCCGCCGCAAGGAGTCCCTGTACGGCGCGGCCTCGTACACGCTGCTGTTCTGCTGCGCCGCCGTCGCGGCCGCGCTCTCCTTCCACGGCCTGGTCGGATTCGGCGTGCAGAACCTCAACCTCTCCGGGGGCTGGGAGTACCTCGTCCCCTTCGGCCTGGACGGCGCGGCGATGTTCTGCTCGGTCCTCGCCGTCCGCGAGGCCAGCCACGGCGACGCGGCGCTCGGCTCGCGCCTGCTGGTCTGGCTGTTCGCCGGCGCCTCGGCCTGGTTCAACTGGGTGCACGCCCCGCGCGGCTTCGGCCACGCCGGCGCGCCGCAGTTCTTCGCCGGGATGTCGCTGTCGGCCGCCGTGCTGTTCGACCGGGCGCTGAAGCAGACCCGCCGGGCCGCCCTGCGCGAGCAGGGGCTCGTCCCCCGCCCGCTGCCGCAGATCCGGATCGTCCGCTGGCTGCGCGCCCCGCGCGAGACCTACGCGGCCTGGTCGCTGATGCTGCTGGAGGGCGTCCGCAGCCTGGACGAGGCGGTCGACGAGGTGCGCGAGGAGAAGCGGGAGAAGATCGCGGAGAAGGAGCGCCGCCGGCTGGCCGGCCGCCGCGAACGGGCCGAGATCCGGGCCATCAACCGCACCAACAGCGTCTGGCGCCAGCGCGGCACGGCCACCCGGCAGCTGGAGTCCGGCCAGGAGCCCGCGATAGCCGGCGGGCCGGTGACGGACCGGCCCGCCGTCGAACCGCCGGCCCCGGCCGGGGGCGCGGTGGTGCAGCCGGGCCTGCCGGCCCGTCCGGAGCGCCGCACCATCGACCTCACGCTGGAGGAGGACACCGCCGAGCTGCCCCGGCTGGACTCGCTGGAGCGCAAGCTGAAGGACCTGGAGCAGCAGTTCGGCTGAGGCCCGGGCCGCGGCCCGCGCAGGGCCGCGGCTACGCCGCCGGCGTGGCGGTGAGCTCGAACCACATCCGCTTGCCCGAGCCGCGCGGCTCCACGCCCCAGCCGTCCGCCAGTGCCTCGACCAGCATCAGCCCGCGTCCGGAGGAGGCCTGCTCCCCCGGGGTCCGGCGGGTCGGCCAGAGGTCGGACTCGTCCTCCACCTCGACCCGGAGCCGGGCCCGGCCGCCGTCGGCCACCGGCTCCCGGTAGAGCCGGGCGGTGAACATGGCGTCCCGGTCGGTGTGCCGGATCGCGTTGGTGACCAGCTCGGAGGCGAGCAGCTCGGCGGTGTCCACCAGCTCGGCGACGCCCCAGCGGCGCAGCGCGTCGCGCAGCTCGGCCCGCACCTCGGAGATCCGGGCGAGGTCGGCCTGCCCGATCCGGCGGCGCAGCTGCTGGGCGGCCAGCCCGCCCTCCGGGCCGTCCCAGCGCAGCAGCAGCAGCGCTATGTCGTCCTCGCGTTCGCTGTCGTCGGCGGCCTGGGCGGCGATCCGGTCGGCGAGGCCCTCCAGCGGGTCGCGCCCGGAGCCGTCCCGCTCGCCGAGCGGGCCGGAGAGCACCGAGGTGAGCCGGGCGACGCCGTCGTCGAGGTCCATGCCGCGGGCCTCGACCAGGCCGTCGGTGCAGAGCAGCACCGTCTCGCCCGGGTCCAGGCTGAACCGGGTGACCCGGTACTCCTCGTCGGGGGCGATGCCCAGCGGCAGCCCGCCCGCGACCGGGACCACGGTGGCGGTGCCGTCGCCCCGGCGGACCACCGGGTCGAGGTGCCCGGCGCGGACCGCGTACACCACGCCGTAGTCGACGTTCACCTCGGCGTAGGTGCAGGTGGCGAAGTGGTCGGTGTCCAGGTCGGCGAGGAAGCGCGAGGCCCGGGCCATCACGGCGGCCGGCGGGTGGCCCTCGGCGGCGTACGCGCGCAGCGCGATCCGCAGCTGGCCCATGATCCCGGCGGCGTGCACGTCGTGCCCCTGGACGTCGCCGATCACCAGCCCGACGTGCCCGCCGGGCAGCGGGACGACGTCGTACCAGTCGCCGCCGATCTGCAGGCCCGAGCCGGCGGCCAGGTAGCGGACGGCGGTGGTGACCCCGGGCACCGAGGGGACGGTGCGCGGCAGCATCACCCGCTGCAGGCCGGCCGCCAGCTCGTGCTCGGCGTCGTGCAGCCGGGCCCGGGCCAGTGACTGGGCGACCAGGCCGCCGAGGGTGGAGAGCAGGGTGCGCTCGTCGGCGTCCAGCTCGCGGTCGTCGTCGAAGCTGACCACGCAGACGCCGATCGCCCGGCCGCTGGCCACCAGCGGCAGGAACGCCCACGAGCTGCGGCCGGTCCGGCTGGTCGGCTCCCACACCTCCGCGTAGCGCTCGCGGAACTCGTCGCGGCCGGCGATGAAGACGGGCGCGCGGTTGCGCAGCGCCTCGGCCGCCGGGTGGGCGGCGGGAAGCACCGAGCGGTCCCAGACGGCGAGCTCGTCGGCCCGGTAGCCGGAGGCGCCGAGGATCTGCACCCGGCCGGCCTCGAAGGAGGCCAGGACCAGGCCGTCCGGCGGCAGGCCGGGCAGCGGCAGCTCGGTGAAGACCCGGGCGACGTCACGGACGGTGACGGCCTCGGAGAGGGCGCGGGCGGCCTCCTTGATGAACCGCGAGCGCTCCTCGCGCAGCAGGGCCATCCGGTCGGCGCGGTCGCGCTTGTGCAGTTCGACGGTGGCGTCCCAGACGAAGCCGACCATCCGGGAGGCACGGCCGAAGGCGTCCGCGAGGACCCGGCCGCGGAACCGGACCGCCCGCATGGTGCCGTTCGGTCCGACCGTGCGGTAGTAGGCGCCGCACTGGCCGAGCTCGGCCACCGCGCGCTCGACCCGGCGGCGCACCACGGGCGCGTCCTCGGGGTGCAGCAGGGCCAGGAAGGAGGCGGAGGTGCGGTCGAAGCGGCTGCGGTCGGCCCCGTCCAGGCCGATGATCGTGCAGGCCCGCTGGTCGCCCTCCAGGACGTCGCGGCGGATGTCCCAGTCGAAGGAGCCGATGCCGTTGGCGGCCATCGCCGGTTCCAGCCAGTCCGGCGTGGAATCCCCCGACGCGACCGGCAGCCCGCCGGAGAGCATCGGCGCCAGCCGCCCGGCCGCCAGGCCCTGTGCGGTCCGCAGCGCGTGCCGGCGCACCGCCTGCGCGGGTGGTCTCGCCCGCCCCGCCCCGGTCGTGGACTGACCGGGAGGGAGCGCCGGCCCCGGGGACTCGGGCTCTGTGGGCATGCTGCTCCTGCCGCTGCCGTGGCGGACCGCGCCGACCGTTCTGACGGTTCGGACGGGCCGTGTGGCGGTGTGATCGGGTGGTGCTGGATCGGACCGTGCCGACGGGCGGTGGTCAGTCGAGGTGAGGTCTCCCCGCTGCTTGCCGCACGTGGACACACATTCCCACCATCCTGGCCAATGTTGGGCCGAGCGGCAATGGCAACGAGCCGGAAATCTTCCGACGGGCCTTCACCGCGACGTTCCGTTCGACGGCGAACGACGCGATTTCGCGGGCATTCTTCCACGGAACGGAACTCCGGCGCGGACGGGGCGACCGGGCGGGACGGGCGGGCGCGGGACCCACGGTCGGGTCAGGGCGAGGCCAGCTCGAACCAGGTGACCTTGCCGTCCCCGCGCAGCTGCACGCCCCAGGCGTCCGCCAGCGCCTCGACCAGCACCAGCCCGCGCCCCGAGGTGGCGTACTCGGCCTCCGGGTCGCGGCGGCGGCCGGGCAGCCTGGCCGCGCCGTCCTGGACCTCGATCCGCAGCCGCAGGTCGGCGGTGAGCACCGCGTCGAAGACCGCGCCCTGGCCGGTGTGCAGCAGCGCGTTGGTGACCAGCTCGGAGGAGAGCAGCTCGGCCGTGTCGGCCAGCTCCGGCACCCCCCAGTGGCTGAGCGCGGAGCGCAGCCGGCGCCGGACCGCGCCGACCGCGACGAGGTCGGCCGCCTCGACCGCCAGGTGGAGCCGGCGGTGCAGTGCGCAGCCGGGCACCGGGGCGCCGGACGGGGAGGAGTTCTCCGCTCCGGTGACACCCCCCGTGACGTCGGCCGCGCCCGGCGCGCCCCCCTGGGGCCGGGACCGGAAGGCATCCCCCGAATTCGTCCGCTGCCGCGGGAATCGCGACTGACCGTCCATCAACACATGCCCCCGCCCTCGTTCCGGGCACCCGGGACCGGATCCCCCGCCGGCCGGGTGGCCCCCTCTTTCTGACCACCATCCTCATGCCCAGCTTTCGGCCTTTGCAACAGTGTGCGTGCGATCACCCGAGGTGAAAGGGGCACGGGGCGGCCCGCGTGATCCAACTGCTCGCGCCGGACAGGTTTGCGAAGCGTACGGGCGGTTTTCGACGCCTTCCGGCCATCGCCGGACGGGGTGTGCGCCCGGCACGCCCCGGCCTGCGCCCCGGCCCACTCCGCGGCCCGCGACACGCCCGCGGACCCGATGGCGGCTCCCGGCGAGCCGAACACCCGGGGACGGGCAACGCTGGACAGGGCGGCCGGGGCCGGGTTCAATGGCCCGAGAAGTTTGAACGCCGTTCTAACTCCATCCCCCTCCCCCCTCCCCGGCGACCGCGAGCGAGGAACCGTGCGACTGACCCCCACCGAGCGGGACCGGCTGCTGATCTTCACAGCAGCCGAGCTGGCCCGCGCCCGCCGTGCCCGAGGCGTACGCCTCAACGTTCCCGAGGCGCACGCCCTGATCGCGGACACCGTCTGCGAGGCCGCCCGCGACGGCAAGCGCCTCGCCGAGGCCATCGAGGCCGGCCGTTCCGTGCTGACCGCCGACGACGTCCTGCCCGGCGTCCCGGACGTGGTCACCGTCATCCAGGTCGAGGCCGTCTTCGAGGACGGCACCCGCCTCGCCGTGGTCAACGACCCGTTCAAGGGCGCCGGCTCGCTCGGCGACGAGGCCCCCGGCGGCGCGCTGATCGGCGACGGCGCCGGCTACGACCCGGTCGAGGAGACCGTCGTGCTCCTCGTCCACAACACCTCCGAGGTGCCGATCTCGGTCACCTCGCACTTCCACTTCTTCGAGGCCAACCCGCGCCTCGCCTTCGACCGCGCCGCCGCGTACGGCACCCACCTGGCCGTCCCGGCCGGCTCCTCGGTCCGCTTCGACCCGGGCGCCACCGTCGAGGTCGGCCTCGTCCCGATCGGCGGCGAGCGGGTCGCGATCGGCTTCGCCGGCCTGGTGGACGGCCCGCTCGACGCGCCCGGCGCCAAGGAGGCCGCGCTGGCCAAGGCCCGCGCGACCGGCTACCTGACCAGCTTCGACGACGCCGAGGTGCCCTCGTGACCGCCATCACTCCTCACGACTACATCGCCGTGCACGGCCCCCGGGCCGGGGACCGGATCCGGCTCGGCGACTCCGGGCTGATCGTCCGGGTCGAGTCCGACTCGCAGGCGCCGGGCGACGAGTTCCTGGCCGGCTTCGGCAAGACCGCCCGCGACGGCCTGCACCTCAAGCCCGCCGCCGTCCGCGACACCTGCGACGTGGTGATCAGCAACGTGCTGGTGATCGACGCGGTCCAGGGCATCCGGAAGACCTCGATCGGCCTGATCGGCGGCCGGATCGCCGCGATCGGCCGGGCCGGCAACCCGGACACCCTGGACGGCGTGGACGTCGTCGTCGGCACCGGCACCACGATCGTCTCCGGCGAGGGCCTGATCGCCACCGCCGGCGCGATCGACACCCACGTCCACCTGCTCTCGCCGCGGATCATGGAGGCCTCGCTCGCCTCCGGCGTCACCACCATCATCGGCCAGGAGTTCGGCCCGGTCTGGGGCGTCGGCGTCAACTCCCCCTGGGCGCTGCGCCACGCCTTCAACGCCTTCGACGCCTGGCCGGTCAACATCGGCTTCCTCGGCCGCGGATCCTCCTCCGACCCGGCCCCCCTGATCGAGGCCCTCGCCGAGGGCGGCGCCTCCGGCTTCAAGGTCCACGAGGACATGGGCGCCCACACCCGCGCCCTGGACACCGCCCTGCGCGTCGCCGAGGAGTACGACGTCCAGGTCGCCCTGCACACCGACGGCCTCAACGAGTGCCTCTCCGTCGAGGACACCCTCAAGGTGCTGGAAGGCCGCACCATCCACGCCTTCCACATCGAGGGCTGCGGCGGCGGACACGTCCCCAACGTCCTCAAGATGGCCGGCGTACCCAACGTCATCGGCTCCTCCACCAACCCCACCCTGCCGTTCGGCCGCGACGCGCTCGGCGAGCACTTCGGCATGATCGTCTCCGCGCACGACCTCAAGGTCGACCTGCCCGGCGACGCCGCCATGGCCCGCGACCGCATCCGCGCCGGCACCATGGGCGCCGAGGACGTCCTGCACGACCTCGGCGTCATCGGCATCACCTCCTCCGACGCCCAGGGCATGGGCCGCGCCGGCGAGACCGTGCGCCGCACCTTCGCCATGGCCGGCAAGATGAAGGCCGAACTCGGCCCCCTCGACGGCACCGGCTCCTACGGCACCACCGAGAGCGGCGACGACAACGAACGCGTCCTGCGCTACATCGCCAAACTCACCATCAACCCCGCCATCGCCCACGGCCTCGCCCACGAGGTCGGCTCGATCGAGACCGGCAAACTCGCCGACATCGTGCTCTGGCGCCCCGACCACTTCGGCGCCAAGCCCCAGCTCGTCCTCAAGGCCGGCTTCCCCGCCTACGGCGTCGTCGGCGACCCCAACGCCTCCACCGACCGCTGCGAACCCCTCGTCCTCGGCCCCCAGTTCGGCGCCCACGGCGCCACCGCCGCCGACATCTCCGTCGCCTTCGTCGCCCAGGCCGCGGCCGACGGCGCCTACCTGGACCGGGCCGCGGACGGCCTGCCGACCCGCCGCCGCCGCGTCGGCGTCCGCAACACCCGCGGCATCGGCCCGCGCGACATGGTGCGCAACGCCCGCGTCGGCGACGTCCAGGTCACCGAGACCGGCCTGGTCTCGCTGGACGGCTCCCCGCTGCGCTCCGAGCCGGCCGACAGCGTCTCGCTCAGCCGCCTGTACTTCCTCTGACCCGCCCTCACCACCCTTCCTAGGACGCGAAGATGACCTCCCCCACCCCCGCCTCGCTCGGCTACCGGATGCCCGCCGAGTGGCACCCGCACGACCGCACCTGGATGGCGTTCCCCACCAGCAACCCGACCTTCGACAGCCCGGAGCACCTGCACGCCGGCCGCGAGGCCTGGGCCGCGGTGGCCAACACGATCGTCCGGTACGAGCCGGTCACCCTGGTGGTCAACACCGGCGAGACCGCGGAGGCGCGCAAGTACGTCTCCGAGCAGGTCGAGATCGTCGAGCGGCCGCTGGACGACGCCTGGATGCGCGACATCGGCCCGTCCTTCCTGATCGACGGCAAGGGCTCGCTCGCCGCCGCCGACTGGATCTTCAACGGCTGGGGCGCGCAGTCCTGGGCCCGCTGGGACAACGACCAGCACATCGCCGAGCACATCAGCGAGCTGACGGAGGTCCAGCGCTTCGCCTCCCGCCTGATCAACGAGGGCGGCGGCATCCACGTCGACGGCGAGGGCACCGTGCTCGTCACCGACACCGTCCAGCTCGGCGAGGGCCGCAACTCCGACTGGACCCGCGAGGAGGTCGAGGCCGAGCTGCACGCCTTCCTCGGCACCACCAAGGCCATCTGGCTGCCGCGCGGACTCACCCGCGACTACGACGAGTTCGGCACCCGCGGCCACATCGACATCGTCGCCTCCTTCGTCCGCCCCGGCGTCGTGGTCGCCCACGTCCAGCCGGACCCGGCCCACCCGGACCACGAGGTCTGCCAGGAGCTCGTCGCCGTCCTGCGCGCCTCCACCGACGCGCAGGGCCGCACCCTCGAAGTGATCGAACTGCCCGCCCCCACCGTCCTGCTGGACGAGGAGGGCGAGCCGGTCGACTACTCGTACATCAACCACTACGTGGCCAACGGCGCCGTGATCCTCTGCGCCTTCGACGACCCGCGCGACGAGGAGGCCAAGGCCGTCCTGGAGCGGGCCTACCCGGGCCGGACCGTCGAACTGGTCGACGCCCGCGAGATCTTCGCCAACGGCGGCGGCATCCACTGCATCACCCAGCAGCAGCCGAAGGCCTGACGCTCTTGGCGGGTCGGCGCCGCGCCGGCCGGGGCCACGGCGGCCCGAGCCGTGCGCGCGGGAGTGGGAAGTCGGACCGGCCGACTTCCCGCTCCGGGGCCCTTCGGGCGCGCCCAGTATCGTGAGGTCCCCGAGCCACAGAGGAGAACAGCAGATGGCGGACGCCCGTCCGCGCCGCCCGGCGCGCCCCCGCGAGGAGGTCTTCGCCACCGCGCGGGCCGCGATCGCCGAGCACGGGCTCGCCAAACTCACCATGGCCGGGCTCGGCAAGCAGCTCCAGATGAGCGCCGGGCACCTGCTCTACTACTTCGGCAGCAAGGACCACCTGCTGCTGGAGACCCTGCGCTGGAGCGAGGACCAGCTCGGCGCCCGCCGGCACACCGCCCTCACCGACGGCGGCCGGGACGTCTGGGACCGGCTCGGCGAGTACACCCGGCTCTACCTGCCCGAGGGCCCGGGCGACCCGCGGTGGATCCTCTGGGTCGAGGTGTGGGGCCGCTCCCCCGCCAGCGAGGAACTCCGGCAGGGCCAGCTGGAGATCGAGGCCCCGTGGGACGCCGACCTGGTCGCCCTCCTGGACGAGGGCAGCACCACCGGCCACTTCTCCGCCGGGACCGCCGCCGAACGCGCCGCCCAGATCCGCGCCCTGCTCGACGGCCTCGCCGTCCCGGTCGCCCTCGGCCTGCCCGGCGCCCACCGGCCCCGGGCGTTGCAGCTGGCCGGATCGGCCTTCCGCACCCTGCTCGCCGCCAAGGACTGACGGGCTCCTCCGCTCTCCTCTTCTTCCCGCGGTCCCTCTTCGTCCCGCGGTCCTCCTTGTTTCGTCCTGCGCTCCTCCTTGTTCCCGCGGTCCTTCACTCCGTCCAGATCGCGGCGGCCGTGCGGTCGTCGGCGTAGCCCTTGGCGCGGACCTGGACCTGGCGGAGGAAGTCGACGGTGCCCGGCGGGTGGGGGTGGGCCCAGTGGGTGGAGAGGAAGTGGGCGACGGCCGGCTCGTCCGCGATCGGCCGGGCCAGGCCCGGGGTGCAGAGCAGCAGGATGTCGCCCGGCGTGGCCGGGACCATCCGGAAGCGGAACGGGCGCGGGTCCGGCACCGGGGCCTCCGGGACCGGCGGCTGGCCGTCCGGGTGGTGCAGCAGCCGGGCGGCGTACGCGTCGATCCAGTGGCCGGAGCGCAGCAGGTAGAGACCGCCCGGGCCCACTCCGAAGGCCGCCCGGTAGGTGGCCGCCGGGTCGAGCGAGAGCAGCAGGCAGTGCAGCGCGGCGGGGGACGGCGTGCCGTCCTCGTCCTCGCCCTCCGACCCGGGCGCGAGGGCGCGCAGCGGGGCGGCCGCGCTGGTGGCGAGCCGCTGGAGGCCGTACCGGAGGCGGTCGCGCGCGCCGGCGCGCAGGTCGGCGGCGAGCCCCGCCCGGCTGCGGCCGATCGCGGTGGCGAGTTGGCGGCAGGCCTCGGCGGTGGCGGTCGCGACGGTCCCGGCGGCCACGTCCTCGGCCGCGGTGGTCCGGTCGAAGCCGCCCAGCGCGGCGAGCAGCAGCCCGTCGGTGCCCTCGCCGAAGCGGGTCACCAGCAGCGCGTCGCGGCGGGGCTCGCCCCGGTAGCGGGCGGAGTCGCCGCGGACGGAGACGGCGCGCAGGGTGGCAGAGGCGTACTGGGCCCCCTCCAGCACGGTGTCCGGCACGACGGCGCCCAGCGTGCCGGGGTCCGCCTCGGGCACCGCGGTCGGCTCGGGCCCGTACGTGGGCGGGCGCTCGCCGACGTGCGGGACGGCGGGCGCCGCCTCGGCGAGCACCGACCGGGCGCCCGGCCGCACCGCGGGGGCGGCGGGCTCGGGTTCGGGGGCGGGTCCGGGTTCAGGGGCGGGTCCGGGTTCAGGGGCGGGCTGCGGCTCGGAAGCCGCTTCGGGCTCGGGTTCGGGCTCGGGTTCGGGCTCGGGCTCGGGCGTCTTCCGGAGCACGGGCGCGGACGCGGGCGCCACCTGCGGCTCGGGCTCGGGCTCCGGTTCCGCCTCGGGCTGCGGCTCGGCCTGCACCTCTAGCTCCGGCTCCGGCTCCGGTACGGTCGCTGCCGCCGGCACGCCGGCCGACCAGGACGGGGCGGGGAACCGGTGGGTCTCGTCCGCGGCGCGCTGCTGCCCGATCACACCGGCCGCGGTGTCGAACCAGTCGTCGATGCTGTCCCGCTCCAGCACCGCGTCCCCGCCCGCGGCCCCTCCCGCAACCGCCGCTACGGTCGTCGGCTCCGGCTCGGGTTCCAGTGCGGGTTCCAGCACCGGTTCGAGCGCTGGATCGGCCTCGGGCCCCGGCCGCGCCGCCGCCTCCACCACCGCCTCGACCGGTACCGCTTCGACCGGTACCGGCTCCGCGGCCGGCTCGTCGGTCCGCTGCCGCCCGATCAACCCGGCCGCCGTCTCGAACCAGTCGTCGACGCTGCCCTCCCCCGGGGCCGCGTCCGGAGTGTCGGGAAGGGTGCCCGCCGGTCCCGCGTAGACCGTGTCCCACCAGCCGTCGTCCGGCCGGTGCTGCTGTGCGGGTGCACCCTGTGTGCTCATCTGGCGGCTCCTGGTCGGTCCGTGTGCGCGCCGCCCCCGGCGGGGCCGGGCTCGACGTCATTGTCTCCAAGGAGCAACGACGCTGTCCGGGTTTCGGCGACAAACGGTGCACTGATCGGATGATCCCGATCACCCGCTTTGCCCCGTGTTCCGCTTCCGTTCCGTCCGTGCTTGCCGGAACTGCCCCGAGCAGGGCGTTTACGGGGTGTTCGGTCCCTCCGGGCGCCGAAAATGGAGGCTGAGGAGGGGCATCGCTTCACTCGTTCGGCTGATTAAATGTGCGCATGACCGCGTCGGCCCCCGTATCGCCCCGACCGGGGAGGGCCGCACCCGCGGGCCGCCCGGTGGGTGTGCTGTGGGTCCTGCTGCTGGTCGGACTGCTGACGGCGCTCCCGTGCGCGGGCCGGGCCCAGGCGGTCCCGACCGACCGGTCCGTCCCGCCGGCGGCCGCCCCGGCCGGGTTCGCGACGACGGCCGGAACGGCGGAGACGCCCGGCCCGCCGAGCGCCGCCGCCCACGCGACGCGCCACGTGGACGAGCCGCGGCACTGGACGTGGTGCTCGGTCGACGGCGAGCCGCCGCACCGCAACAACGGCTGCTCCGGTCACCCGTCCTGCGGCCAGGACGCCCAGCTGCCCAACCCGCCGCCGCAGCCCCAGCCGGCCGTGACACCCCGCCCGGACACCCCGGAGGCCCTGCCCCGGGTGGTGCCGCGCGGGCTGCTGGACGGTCCGCACCCGGCACCCGATCTGCACGAGCTCCAAGTCCACCGGTCCTGAGCGGAACCCGCCGCCGGTCCGACCTCCCCGCCCGCCCGGACGGACGGCGGGAGGGCACGGCCGACGGATCCGCCCCTCCACCCCCCTCTTCAGACCGCCGCGCCACCGCGTGGCGGGGACAAGGACACCACATGGGTTCCGCCTCCAAGCAGTCCAACAAGTCCGGCGGCAGGCAGGGCATGCCCGACCGCCGTGCCCGGATCGCCGAGCTCCGCGCCGCCGAGCAGCGCCGCGACCGCCGCAACAAGATCATCGCCGGTGTGGCCGTCGGCGTCCTGGTGATCGCCGCGATCGCCACCAGCACCTGGATCGTGGTCGACGCCAACAACGACAAGAAGGCCAAGGAGGCCGCCGCCAGCGCGCCGATCGACGGCGTGCAGACCTTCGGCGACCTGAGCCGCAACCACGTCAAGGACAAGGTCAACTACCCGATGACCCCGCCGGTCGGCGGCGACCACAACGCGATCTGGCTGGACTGCATGGGCCACGTCTACGACCAGCCGGTCGAGAACGAGCGCGCCGTCCACTCGCTGGAGCACGGCGCGGTCTGGGTGACCTACAACGGCAAGGCCACGCCGGAGGACATCAAGACCCTCTCCGACAAGGTGAAGGCCACCCCGTACTCGCTGATGAGCCCGTACCCGGACGAGAAGGGCACCATCACGCTCAGCGCGTGGAGCACCCAGCTGGTCGTGGACAACGCCAACGACCCGCGGGTGAACGAGTTCTTCACCAAGTACGTGCAGGGCAAGCAGACCCAGGAGCCCGGCGCCTCCTGCACCATGGGGCAGATGTGACCGCCGCCCCGGTGACGCCCGAGGAGGACGGCGAGGCGCCGCGGGCGGCCTCCCGCCGGCGGCTCTGGTGGCCGGCCGCGCTGGCCGCCGCGCTCGCCCTCGCGCTCGGGATACCCGCCCTGGTGGCGAGCGGGACGTCCGCCTCGGGCTCCTCCGCGCTCACCGCGCCGGCGGACGACTCGCCCGAGGCCGGGTTCGCCCGCGACATGGCGACCCACCACCAGCAGGCCGTCGACCTGTCGTTCATCGTCCGGGACCGCACGGCCGACGAGCCGGTCCGCACGCTCGCCTTCGACATCATCAACACCCAGGCCAACCAGCGCGGGATGATGATGGGCTGGCTCGACCAGTGGGGGCTGTCGCAGCACTCGCCGGCCAAGCCCATGGTGTGGATGAGGATGAACCACACCTACGAGGCCCACGACGGCTCGCTGATGCCCGGCATGGCCACCAACGCCCAGCTCGCCAAGCTGCGTTCGCTCAGCGGGCGCGAGGCCGAGGTGTACTACCTGCAGCTGATGCTGGAGCACCACAAGGGCGGGGTGGAGATGGCCCAGGGCTACGTCGACCTGGCGAAGAACGACACCGAGAAGCGGCTCGCCCAGTCGATGGTGGTCGGGCAGACCTCGGAGATCCAGCTGATCACCGACATGCTCAAGGAGCGCGGCGCCGCCCCCGGCGTCCCCGCCTGACGCGCGGAGCCCGCCCCCCGGCCGGGGTGTGGCTGGACGGCCTCGCCGTTCGGCCACACCCCGGCCGGCGTTCAGGCCCTGGCCACCGCCGCTTCCTCCCGGCGGGCCCGGCCGCCGGCGGGGCGGCTCAGCACCACCGCCAGCACGGCGACGGCGGCGAGCGCGAACAGCACCGCCCGGCCGCCGCCCGCCGCGCCCGCCAGGTGGACACCGAGGACGGGCAACGCGGTGCCGAGGGCCGTGCCGAGACTGCGGGCCATGTTCACCATGCCGCCGCCGACCGCCGAGCACTCCGCCGGGATCGCCCGCATCACCAGCGCGTTGTTGGCGGGCAGCAGCAGGCCCAGCCCCCAGCCGGTGAGGACGAGGGGGCCGGCCGGCGGCAGCGGGCCGGCCGTGGACGACGCGCCCACCGGCAGCACCGCGAACAGCAGCAGCCCGGCACCCGCGAGGGCCGCACCGGCCCGGCAGCGGGTGACGTCCGACCAGCCCCGCGGCAGCAGGCTGCCGCCGGCCGTCGCGGCGAGCGCGAACGCGGCCGGGAGCAGCGTGATCACCAGGCCGGCCCGGGCCACCGGGACGCCGGCCGCGGCGAGCAGCACCGGGCCCAGCACCAGCGGGCAGAACAGCAACAGGTAGCCGCTCAGCGAGACCACCAGGCCCGGTCGCACACCGGGCGTGTTGACCAGCCCGGGGGCCAGGATCGGCCGGCTCGCCCGGCGCTCCCGGCGGACCAGGCCGAGCGAGAGCACCACCGAGGCCGCCAGCAGCGCGACCACCGCCCAGCCCGGCAGCGGCAGGCCGGACGCGGTGGAGAGGGCGAGCAGCAGCGTGGTGGTGGCGCCGGTGAGCAGCAGCAGGCCGGGCAGGTCGAAGCGGCCGTCCTCCTGCCGCGCCGGGGGGCTTCCGGTACGGGTGCGGGGCAGCAGGAACCATCCGGCCAGGATGCCCAGGACGCCGATCGGCACGTTGATCCAGAACACCCAGCGCCAGGAGGCGTGCTCCACCAGTAGCCCGCCGAGGCTGGGGCCGAGCGCCAGACCGAGCCCCTGGGCGGCGGCCTGGACGCCCAGCGCCCGCCGCATCGCGTGCTCGGGCACGCCGCGGGCGACCAGGGCCACGCTGTTGGCCTGCATCATCGCGCCGCCGACCGCCTGGACGGCCCGGCAGGCCACCAGCACGCCGAGGCTGCCGGCCAGGCCCGCGCCGAGCGAGGCCAGCGCGAAGACGGCGAAGCCGCCGACGTACACGGTCTTGCGGCCGACCAGGTCGGAGAGCCGGCCGACCGGCGCCAGCAGCGCGACCAGCACCAGCAGGTAGGCCAGTGCGACCCACTCCACGGCGGCGAAGCCGGCCCCGAAGTGCCGGCCGAGCGCGGGGAACACGAGGGCGGTGACGCTGGCGGTCAGCTGCCCGAGGAACGCCCCGAGGCAGACGGTGCCGACGGCCAGCCAGTGCGCGTGCCGCCAACCGGCGATGCCGCGCGGCCGGGGTCGCTCGGTGAGCAGCCTGGCGGCGAGGGCGGCGGTGTTCATGGGGCGAAATATATCGGATGCAGATATGTTCGTTGCGCGAGCTTGTCGTGTGCGATCTCATCGGCGCCCGTCGCGACGGGTGGGCGGTCCCGGGCCGCCGGAGCGGCCTCTTGACCGCCGCCACCAGGCGATACGCTGTCGGCCATGTCGCCGTCACCGCCCGTTCCCGACCCCGCCGCCGACCCCCAGCACGCGGCCGCGGACCGTCCGGGCCCCGCGTCGGCCGACCTCGCTCAGCCGGCGATCGAGCGCGCCCGGCGGCTGACCGACGTCGTCACCCGGCTGCGCCGCGCCCTGCGCAGCAGCATCCGCACCGACTACCCGTGGGAGTCCCTGCCGATGGCGCAGGTCGAGCTCCTCCAGACCCTCGCCGCCGCACCGCTGCGGGTCGGCGAACTGGCCGCCCGCCAGCGGCTCGCCCCCAACACCGTCAGCGGCCTCGTCGGCAAGCTCCTGGAGGCCGGCTTCGTCGACCGCCAGGCCGATCCCGGCGACCGCCGCACCGCCCGCATCGCCCTCACCCCGGCCGGCCGGCGCCAGCTGGACGACTGGCAGCGGGCCCACGAACGCCGCATCGCGACCGCACTCGACACCCTCTCCTCCGCCGACCGCGAGGCCGTCATGCAGGCGCTTCCCGCCCTCGACCGGCTCGCCCGCGCGCTGGCCGAGCCGCCCTCCCTCGAATAATCCGGTGCCGTCGGCTCCCCGCCGACGCTAGCGTCCCGGCATGGACGCCGTGCGGATCCACCTCGAACCCTGGACCGATGCCGACCTCGCGCTGCTGCGCCGGGTCAACACCCCCGAGATGAAGAAGCACGTCGGCGGACCGGAGACCGAGGAGCAGCTGCTCGTCCGGCACGCCCGCTACCTGGACTTCGTCCCCTCGGGTCTCGGCTGCATGTTCCGCATCGTGCTGGCCGGCGAGGCCGAACCGGTCGGCACCGTCGGCTACGCCGCCCGCGGCTGGCGGGGCGGGACCGTCTACGAGATGGGCTGGAACGTCCTCCCGCCCCACCAGGGCCGCGGCATCGCCGCCCGCGCCACCCGCGCCGCCGTCGCCGCCGCCCGCACCGGCGCCCGCCACCGCTACCTGCACGCCTTCCCGTCCGTCGACAACCCCGCCTCCAACGCCGTCTGCCGCAAGGCCGGCTTCACCCTCCTGGGTGAAACGGATTTCGAATTCCCGCCCGGCCGCCCCATGCGCAGCAACAACTGGCGCGTCAATCTGCTGGAGGAGGCCGGATGAGCGACGGAGCCAATGAACTACGGCGTCTCCACTCGTGCTCGCGGAGTTGGACTACCTGGCACACCGCACGCTGGGCGCCACCGGGGCGACGCGCGTCCTCGAGGACGTCATCGACCGGTGCACGGTCGGCCGCTTTGAGGTCCCGGAGGTCGGCTCGCACCTCGGCGCGGCCAGGATCATCATGCGCCGCTACCCCGACCTGAACATCGGCCTGACCGACGCGATCAACGTCGTGCTCGCCGCCGAGTTCCGGACCGACGCCGTGCTGACCGTCGACCGGAGGCTCTTCCGGGCGATCCGGCCGCTGAGCAACCACGAGGCCTTCCGGCTGCTGCCGGACGACCTCGGTGGTTGATGCGGCTCGTCGTCAGAACAGTGCGCCGCTCTCCAGGTCCAGGAGCCAGCGCTTCCGGTCCACGCCGGCGGCGAAGCCGGTGAGGGTGCCGTTGGCGCCGAGGACGCGGTGGCAGGGGCGGACGATGAGGAGGGGGTTGGCGCCGACCGCGCCGCCGACCGCGCGGACGGCCGCCGGAGAGGCGCCGGCGAGGGCGGCGAGCTGTCCGTAGGTGACCGTCCCGCCGTAGGGGATGGCGTCGAGCGCGGCCCAGATCCTCTGCCGGAACTCGGTGCCGACCGGGGCGAGCGGGAGGTCGAAGGTGGTGCGCTCACCGGCGAAGTACGCGGTGAGCTGGGCGACCGGCTCGGCCAGCGCCTCCGGGTCGTGGACCCAGTCGTCGGCCGGCTCGGCGAGCGCGTACTTCTGGCCGGGCGCGGTGACGGTGGCCAGGGCGGCCGGTCCCCCGTCCGCCGGCCGGACGCCGCTGAGCAGCAGCCGGCCGAACGGGCTGTCCATGTGGGTGAAGACGGTGGTGCTCATGCGCCCACCTCGCTGCGCTCGCCAGGCGCTTCGCACAACGCGCACCTTCCCATGACTCGCTCACTCCGCTCACTCATGCGCCCACCTCGCTGCGCTCGCCAGGCGCTTCGCACAACGCGCACCTTCCCATGACTCGCTCACTCCGCTCACTCATGCGCCCACCTCGCTGCGCTCGCCAGGCGCTTCGCACAACGCGCACCTTCCCATGATCCGCTCACTCCGCTCACTCATGCGTCCTGCTTCTCCGTTCCGGTGCCGCTCTGGTCGGTGCCGCTCTGGTCGTTCGCGGGGGCGGGGGCGGCCCACAGCCGGTGGACGGCGTAGGAGCGCCAGGGGGCCCAGGCCTCGGCCGCGCGGGCCGCGGACTTCGGGTCGCCGGGGGCGCCGAGCCGGGTGAGGCCGTGGCGGATGCCGACGTCGCTCGGGAGGAAGACGTCCGGGTCGGCGAGCGCCCGCATCCGCAGGTAGCCGACGGTCCACGGGCCGATCCCGGGCAGGGCGAGCAACCGGGCCGCCGCCTCCTCCCGGTCGACGCCGCCGTCGAGCCGCACGACGCCCTCGGCGAGCGCGGCGCAGAGTCCGGTGAGCGCCCGGCGGCGGGCGGCGGGCATCGCGAAGTCCTCGGGGTCGGCCACCGCCAGGGCGCCGGCGGCCGGGAAGAGCAGCCGCAGTCCGCCGCTGGGCTCGGGCAGCGCGGCACCGTACTTCTCGGCGAGCCGGCCGGCCAGGGTGCGGGCGGCGCCGACGGTGACCTGCTGGCCGAGCACCGCGCGGACGGCCAGCTCGTGCGGGTCGACGTGGCCGGGCGAGCGCAGGCCGGGGCGCGCCCGGACCAGCGCGCCGAGCACGGGGTCGGCGCCGAGCTGCTCGTCCACGGTGTCCGGGTCGGCGTCCAGGTCGAAGAGGATCCGCAGCCGTTGGACGGCGGTCGGCAGGTCGCGCAGGTCGGCGAGGTAGAGCCGGCAGTCCAGCCAGCCGCGGTTGCGCGGCTCCGCCGGCGCGAGCCCGTCCACCTCGGCGATGCCGTGCCCGTACGGGAGGCCGAGGGTGCGGCGGTAGGTGCGGACGCCGGGGCGTGCGCCGGGGACGACCTCCTCGACGCCGGGGACGGCACGCAGGGCCAGGAAGTCGATCAGGTGGTCGCTGTCGAGCGCGCCCCGGTAGGCGAGGCGCAGCGTGAGGCCGCCGGCCGGGGTGGCGGTGCGCCGGCCTGCGGTGACCTCGGCGCGCAGCCCGCTGGGGGTGCGGTCGTAGACCTCGCGGACGGTGTCGTTGAACTGCCGGACGGAGGCGAAGCCGGACGCGAACGCGATCTCGGTGACCGGCAGTTCGGTGGTCTGGAGCAGCAGCCGGGCGGTCTGGGCGCGGCGGGCGCGGGCCAGCGCGATCGGCCCGGCGCCGAGTTCGGCGGTGAGCTGGCGCTGGAGCTGGCGGGCGCTGTAGCCGAGGCGCTGGGCGAGGCCGGCGACGCCCTCGCGGTCGACCACCCCGTCGCCGATCAGCCGCATCGCGCGGCCGACCAGGTCGGCGCGGTGGTTCCACTCCGGCGAGCCGGGCACCGAGTCGGGCCGGCAGCGGCGGCAGGCGCGGAATCCGGCGCCCTGGGCGGCGGCGGCGCTGGGGTAGAAGGTGCAGTTGGCACGCTTGGGGGTCACGGCGGGGCAGCTCGGTCGGCAGTAGATGCCGGTCGAGGTGACGGCCGTGAAGAACACGCCGTCGAAGCGGGCGTCGCGGCTGTCCACGGCTCGGTACCGGATGTCGTCGTCGATCACGCTGTCCAGTCTGCGGCACCGCCGGCCGGTCGACTGGCGGATATCGGACATGGGCGTCGAGGGCCGGGACAGCCCCGTCCGGGCGGACGGCGGGGCACGGCCGGGGCCGTCCCGGGCACGGTCCGAGCACGGTCGGGGCACGTACGGCGCCGGGAAAACCGCGCGCCGCCGGCCCCGGCCGACGGTTACGCTGCCGGTGCCCCGCCCACCGTCCGACTGGAGTCCCCATGAGCGAGCAGCCGTACACCGGGCCGGACGACCCCCGGGTCGCCGCCCTCCCGCTGGAGGAGTTCGCGTTCCCCGGACCGCTGCGCGACCAGCTCGTCGCGGCGGTCCTGAGCGGTGCCAAGACCAGCACCACCGGGCTGCTCGCCGACTACGAGCACGCGGGCGACCCGCTGCCGCAGGTGGACGTCCACCGGGCGGTGGTCGACTCGGACGGCCGGCCGGTCGCGGTGACCGTGACGACGGACGTCCGGGTCGTCCGTCTCGACGAGGTCGACCTCCGACACGCCCTGGACGAGGGCGAGGGCTACACGAGCGTGGCCGAGTGGCGCGCCGTGCACGAGCGGTTCTGGCACAGCGCGGAGATGCGCGCCGCCCTCGGTGACCCGGACTTCACCGTGGACGACGGCACGCCGGTGATCCTGGAGCGCTTCCGCCTGATCGCCGACCTGCGCTGAGCGGCACGGCGCTGAGCGGCACCGCGACGAGCAGCACGGCTCCGGCACCGCGACGAGCGGCACCGCGCCCCCCTCGGCCGGTCCGGATCATCCGGCCCGGACCGGCCCGCGGGGCGGTTCACGGCTTCGGTGAGGTCACCACTTCACGGTGCCTCCCATCGCGCGCATCTCCTTGGTGATGGTCTTCCACTTCTTCACCCGGGCCGAGGCCAGCCGGGCGTCCGAGCGGGAGGCGATCCACTCGCTCTCGCGCTGGAGCTTGCGGTAGCTCTCCATCCGGCGCTCCGGGAGCGTGCCGTCGGCCAGGGCGGCCTGGACGGCGCAGCCGGGCTCGGTGTGGTGGTTGCAGTCGTGGAAGCGGCACCCCTCGGCCAGCTCCTCGATGTCGGCGAAGGCCATCGCCACGCCCTCGCCGCCGTAGAGGCCGACCTCGCGCAGACCGGGGGTGTCGATCAGCACGCCGCCGCCGGGCAGCGGGATCAGCTCGCGGGTGGTCGTGGTGTGGCGGCCCTTCTGGTCGACCGCGCGGGCCTGCTGGACGGCCATGACGTCGGCGCCGGCCAGCACGTTGGTCAGGGTGGACTTGCCGACGCCGGACTGGCCGATCACGGCGGTGGTGCCGGGCGTGCAGGCGCGCAGCACGTCCACCCCCTCGCCGGTCTCGGCGCTGACCACCAGCACGGTGACGCCGGGCGCGATGGCCTCGACGTCGGCGCGGATGAACTCGGCGTCGTCCACCAGGTCGGCCTTGGTGAGCACGACCACCGGCTCGGCGCCGGACTCCCAGGCCAGGGCGAGGAACCGCTCGATCCGGCCGAGGTCGGGCTCGGCGGCGAGCGAGGCGGCGATCAGCACGGTGTCGACGTTGGCGGCCAGCACCTGGCCGTCGGAGCGCTTGCCGGCCACCTTGCGGATGATCGCGGTGGAACGCGGCAGCAGCGCCGCGACGGCCGGCATCGGCTGGGCCGCGAGGTCCACGGCCGCCCAGTCGCCGGTGCACGGGCAGTTGATCATGTCGGCGTCGCCGACCGGCCGGGTGTCGGCCCGGACGGTCCTCGGCTCGCCGGTCCCCGGGTCGACCAGGACGGCGTCGCACTGGCCCCGGTCGACCCGGACGATCCGGGCCGGGACGAGCCCGGCCTCGGCGAGCGGGGCGAAGTGCTCGGCGAACTCGTCCGTCCAGCCGTAGTCGGCCAGCGGGTCCGAGGAGTCCGAGGAAGCGGGGGTGAGGAGGGAAGACGGAACGGAGGCAGCGTTGAACAACGCAGTGGGCCCTTCGGGAGGAATGTGATCCCGCCGGGCTGCGGCTGCGCGCGCGGTTGGAGCGGCGTCAGCCGGCGGCCGGGAGGGAGAGGTGGTGTGTGCGAGCGCTGCCCGGGGCAGCCGTGACGACAACGACGATCACGTGGCTCACCTCCTGTTTCTCCTCGGGCCGACGCATGGACGGCCCCCGAACCGGACTGGTCACACCGTAGCGATCACCCGGTCCCCCGCCAACCGGTTTTCCACCTGCGGTTTCTCCACCCCGGAGCCACCCCGGAGCCACCCCGGAGGCGCCACGAGGCCACCCCGGAGGCGCCACGAGGCCACCCCGGAGCCACCCCCGGAGCCACCCGCGGAGCCCCCAGCGACCCCCGCACCGCCACTCACCCGCCCCCGGGACATCCCGTCACCGCAACCGCCACCGCGCCGCCCTCGTCCTGGAGGGTGCGCCGTCGGCACACCGCCCACGGGGGGTCGAGCGGGGTCGAACGGGGAGACGCGAACGGTGCTGAGCAGTGCACGCGGCGGGGGACGCGACGGTGGACGCCGCCGGGCCACCCGCCTGCGCAACGTCGAGCTCTTACTGCTGCTGCTCGCGGCGGCGGTCTGCCTGGCCGGGCACGTGGCCGCCGGTCTGGCGCTGACCGGCCGGGTGCCGCCCGGCCTGGCCGCGCACGGCGCCGGCCTGGGCGCCCTGGCGCTCGCGGCGCACCTGGCGGTGCGCCGGTTCGCCCCGTACGCGGACCCGTTGGTCCTGCCGCTCGCGGTGCTGCTGACCGGGTTCGGCCTGGTGCTGCTGGACCGCCTGGACTTCTCCTACAAGCTCGCCCACGCGGCCAAGGGCGACTGGCAGAAGGTCCCGGCCGCGCCGTCCCAGCTGACCTGGGTGGTGATCGCCGTGGTCGCGGCCGTGGTGCTGGTCGCGGCCGTCCGGCACCACCGCTTCTTCCAGCGCTACGTCTACCTGCTGATGACGGGCGCGCTGATCCTGCTGGCCGCCCCCGCGTTCTTCCCGGGGGACGTCTTCGGGGCGAAGCGCTGGATCATGATCGGCGGGATGTCGTTCCAGCCGGACGAGTTCGTCAAGGTGGCCATCACGATCTTCTTCGCCGGCTACCTGACGGCCTACGGGGACGTGCTGGCCCTGGCCGGCCGCCGGGTCTGGGGGCTGACCCTGCCGCGCGGGCGGCACCTCGGACCGGTGCTGGCGGTCTGGGTGGCCAGCCTGCTGGTGCTGGTCTTCGAACGCGACCTCGGCACCTCGCTGATCTTCTTCGGCGTCTTCGTGGTGATGCTCCACACCGCGACCGAGCGGACCGGCTGGATGGTGATCGGCCTGCTGCTGGCGGTCGGCGGCGCGGTCGTGGTCGGCGCCCTGGAGCCGCACGTGCACGGCCGGGTGGAGGCCTGGCTGCACCCGCTGGACTACTACCTCCCGAAGCACGACCCGGCACTGATCTCGGACCAGCCGGCCCAGGCGCTGTTCAGCCTGGGCACCGGCGGTCTGACCGGGACCGGGCTGGGCCTCGGCCACCCGTGGGAGATCGGCTTCGCCGGGCGCAGCGACTTCATCTTCACCACCGTCGGCGAGGAGCTGGGCCTCACCGGGGTGACGGCGGTCCTGCTGCTCTACGCGCTGCTGGTGCAGCGCGGGCTGCGGACGGCGGTCGGCCTGACCGACCCCTTCGGCAAGCTGCTGGCCACCGGGCTGTCGGCGGCGCTGGCGCTGCAGGTGTTCGTGGTGGTGGGCGGGGTCAGCGGGCTGATCCCGCTGACCGGCAAGGCGCTGCCGTTCCTGGCGGCCGGCGGTTCGTCGCTGCTGGCGAACTGGCTGATGACCGCCCTGCTGGTGAAGCTGAGCGACTCCGCCGGCCGGACGGCGCTGGAACCGGCCTGACCGGCCGGGGCCCGCGCCGGGGGCCGGCGTGGGCCCCGGGCACGAGCGGGTCCCACCGCGCGAACGCTCAGCGCTGGTCCCACGGCGGCCGCGGCGGGTGGCCGGGGACCGGGTATTCGGGCGGCGGCGCGGTCGGCCGGTCGCTGTCCGGTGGCGGCGGGGCCGGCCGGTGGTGCGGACCGCCCCCGCGGGTGCTGAGCCTGGCCCGGACGTTCTCGGCGGCGAGCACGTCGGCCCAGCGCTCGGGGTACTCGGAGGGCGGCTCGACGTCCTCGCCGTCGTCCTCCCAGTACTCCTCCTCGTTGCCCTCGGCGAGGCCCAGCTCGCGCGCCCGCCGGGCCCGCTCGACGGCGCGCCGGGCGGCGACCTCGCGGACCACCGCCGCGGCGGCCTCCTCGTGGGCGCGCTCGTTCTCGGCGCGGGCGTCGGCGGTCTCCAGGGTGGGCCAGCGGCGGTCTATGGCGGCGTTCATCGCGGCGCCGATCAGCACCGCGAGCGCGACCACGAAGATCCAGAGCAGCACCGCCACCGGCGCGGCCAGCGAGCCGTACACCGACGGGCCCTCGACCGAGCTGACCAGGTAGAGCCGCAGGGCCACGCTGCAGAAGACCAGCACCACCAGCGCGACCAGCGCGCCCGGGATGTCCTCCCGCCAGGGCGTGGAGACGGGCACGGCGAGGTGGTAGAGGGTGGTGAGGAAGACGATCAGCAGCAGGATCGCCACCGGCCAGTAGGCCGCGTTGACCAGGGTCGCGACGTCGGGCACCGCGTTCTGCACCAGCCCCGGTCCGGCCATCAGCAGCGGCAGCACCAGCGAGCCGATCACCAGGGCGCCGAGGTAGAGGCCGAGCGACATCAGCCGGGTCTTGACGATGCCGCGCTTGCCGTCCAGCCCGTACATCACGGTGATGGTGTCGATGAAGATGTAGAGCGCCCGGGAGCCGGACCAGAGCGACAGCAGGAAGCCGATCGAGACCAGGTCGGGCCTGGTGTGGTTGAAGACGTCGTCCAGCAGCGGTTTCACCACCTGCTGGATCGACGAGTCGGAGAGCACCGTCCCGGCAGCCGAGACGATGTCCGACTTCAGCTTGTCGATCGTCCCCGCGCCGAGGACGTCGTCCAGGTAGCCGAGGGTGCCGGCCAGGCAGAGCAGCAGCGGCGGGATGGACAGCAGCGTGAAGAACGCCGCCTCCGCGGCGAGGCCGGTGACCCGGTACTCGACGCAGGTGTTGGTGGTGTCCTTGATCAGGGCCCAGGCCGTGCTGCGCCAGGTGACCTGCTTGGCCGCCCGCCGGGAGCCCCTGCCCCGACGACGGGAGGGCCGCTCGGGGTTCGGTCTCGTCGTTTCGCCTGCCTCTTGCACAGGGCTAACGGTATCGGGCCTGGGCCGGTCCGTTGATCTCCGTGTCGCACCATGGCACGGGGGGCCGATCCGGGCGAGCGGCGGGAACGTCAGGCCATCTCGCCATCCGAAACCTTTGCGTCCAGAATACGGACGTTAGTGGACCGCACGTCGTGAGCCGTGCGAATCTCTTGCCATGCCTAGCGCCGGAACCACCCTAGTAGGTCGACTCCACGTCGATCTCCTTCGCGTGTCCAGCGCCATCTGTCCGGTGATCTGAGCCCCACCCCGCCGCCACCCACCGCACCCGGCGCCACCACCCCGCCATCCCCGCTGAAGCGGAGGCGCAGGCGCCCGCCCGGCCCCGGTCGCTGCTCTCCCGGACCTGACGAACCAGCAGGTCAAGCAGCACCGTACCGCCGAGCACGCCCAGCGACCGACCCGGCGTCAGAGCCACCTGCCCCGAAGGACTTCACCATGGCCACCACTCCCGAGACCGCCGAGCCCACGGCCGACCGCGCCGCCGCGCGCCGCCCCGCCGCGGCTCGCAAGGTGACCCGCCACCGTGGTGAGGGCCAGTGGGGCATGGGGCACTTCACTCCTCTGAACGCCAACGAGCAGTTCAAGAAGGACGACGACGGTCTCAATGTGCGGACACGCATTGAGACGATCTACGCGCACCGCGGCTTCGACTCGATCGACCCGGCCGACCTGCGCGGCCGGATGCGCTGGTGGGGTCTGTACACCCAGCGCAAGGAGGGCATCGACGGCGGCAAGACCGCGATCCTGGAGCCGCACGAGCTGGACGCCGAGTACTTCATGCTCCGGGTCCGCATCGACGGCGGCCGGCTGACCGTCGCCCAGCTCAGGGCGATCGCCGAGGTGTCCGAGCAGTACGGCCGCAACACCGCCGACCTGACCGACCGCCAGAACGTCCAGTACCACTGGATCCGGATCGAGGACGTCCCGGCGATCTGGCAGAAGCTGGAGGCCGTCGGCCTCTCCACCACCGAGGCCTGCGGCGACACCCCGCGCGTCATCCTCGGCTCCCCGGTGGCCGGCATCGCCGAGGACGAGATCATCGACGGCACCCCCGCCATCGAGGAGATCCAGCGCCGCTTCATCGGCAACAAGGACTTCTCCAACCTGCCGCGCAAGTTCAAGTCCGCCGTCTCCGGCTCCCCGCTGCTCGACGTCGCGCACGAGATCAACGACGTCGCCTTCGTCGGCGTGGTCCACCCCGAGCACGGCCCCGGCTTCGACCTCTGGGTCGGCGGCGGCCTCTCCACCAACCCGAAGCTCGGCGTCCGGCTGGGCGCGTGGGTCCCGCTGGACGAGGTCGCGGACGTCTACGGCGGCGTCATCGGCATCTTCCGGGACTACGGCTACCGCCGGCTGCGCAACCGCGCCCGGCTGAAGTTCCTGGTCGCCGACTGGGGCGTGGAGAAGTTCCGCCAGGTGCTGGAGGACGAGTACCTCAAGTACCGGCTGGTCGACGGCCCGGCGCCGCAGGAGCCCAGCGGCCGCTGGCGCGACCACGTCGGCGTCCACCGGCAGAAGGACGGCAAGTACTACGTCGGCTTCGCGCCGCGGGTCGGCCGGGTCGACGGGAAGCTGCTCGGGCAGATCGCCGACCTCGCCGCCGCCCACGGCAGCGACCGGCTGCGCACCACCGCCGAACAGAAGATGCTCGTCCTCGACATCGCCGAGGACCGGGTCGAATCGCTGGTCGCCGGTCTGGAGGCGCTCGACCTGCGGGTCACCCCGTCGCCGTTCCGCCGCGGCACCATGGCCTGCACCGGCATCGAGTACTGCAAGCTCGCCATCGTCGAGACCAAGGAGCGCGGCCGCACGCTCATCGACGAGCTGGAGAAGCGCCTCCCCGACTTCGAGGAGCCGCTGACCATCAACATCAACGGCTGCCCGAACGCCTGCGCCCGCATCCAGGTCGCCGACATCGGCCTCAAGGGGCAGCTGGTGACGGACGAGCAGGGCAACCAGGTCGAGGGCTACCAGGTCCACCTGGGCGGCGCGCTCGGGCTGGAGGCCGGCTTCGGCCGCAAGGTCCGCGGCCTCAAGGTCACCAAGGAGGGCCTGCCCGACTACGTCGAGCGCGTCCTGACCCGGTACCGGGCCGACCGCGCCGAGGGCGAGCGGTTCGCCCAGTGGACGGCCCGCGCCACCGAGGAGCAGCTGTCGTGAGTGAGAGAGCGGCACCGTTCTTCTGCCCCTACTGCGGGGACGAGGACCTGCGCCCGTCCGAGGCCGGACACGGCGCCTGGGAGTGCCACGGCTGCCGCCGCGCCTTCCAACTGAAGTTCCTCGGCCTGCTCGCACCGACCGACGGGGGTACCGCGCATGACCGGCACGACGACTGACCACGAGCAGCTGGCGCTGGAGGCCGGCCGCGAACTCGAGGAGGCGACCCCGCAGGAGATCCTGCAGTGGGCCGCCGACACGTTCGGCAAGCGGTTCTGCGTCACCTCCTCCATGGAGGACGCGGTCGTCGCGCACCTCGCCTCCTCGGTCCTCCCCGGCGTGGACGTGGTGTTCCTGGACACCGGCTACCACTTCGCGGAGACCATCGGCACCCGCGACGCGGTGGCCGCGGTGATGCCGGTCAACGTCATCACCCTCACGCCGCTGCAGACCGTGGCCGAGCAGGACGCCCAGTACGGGCCCCGCCTGCACGACCGCGACCCGGACCTGTGCTGCTCGCTGCGCAAGGTCGAGCCGCTCAACCGCGGCCTCGGCGCGTACGACGCCTGGGCCACCGGGCTGCGCCGCGACGAGTCGCCCACCCGGGCCGACACCCCGGTGGTCGCCTGGGACGCCAAGCGCCGCAAGGTCAAGCTCGCCCCGATCGCCCGCTGGACGCAGGAGGACGTGGACGCCTACGTCAACGCCCACGGCGTGCTGCTCAACCCGCTGCTGTGGGAGGGGTACACGTCGGTCGGCTGCTCCCCGCTCTCCTGCACCCGCAAGCCCGCCGAGGGCGAGGACGCCCGGGCCGGCCGCTGGTCCGGGTCCGGCAAGACCGAGTGCGGCATCCACCTCTGACCCGCCCCACCCCCTTCCGATCTCCAGGAGAACCCCGTGACGACCACCACCCCGGCCGCCGGCGGAGCCGCAGAGGCGGCCCCCGCGGCCGCCCCCTGCGAGCGCGGCGCCACCGTGTGGCTGACCGGGCTGCCGAGCGCCGGCAAGACCACGCTCGCCCTCGCCCTGGCCGAGCGGCTGCGCACCGAGGGCCACCGGGTGGAGGTGCTGGACGGCGACGAGATCCGCGAGTTCCTCTCCAAGGGCCTCGGCTTCACCCGCGAGGACCGGCACACCAACGTCACCCGGATCGGCTTCGTCGCCGAGAAGCTCGCCGCCAACGGCGTCAAGGTGCTCGCCCCGGTGATCGCCCCCTACGCGGACTCCCGCGCCGCCGTGCGGGAGCGCCACGACGCCCGGGGCACCGAGTTCCTGGAGATCCACGTCGCCACCCCCGTCGAGCTCTGCGCCGAGCGCGACGTCAAGGGGCTGTACGCGAAGCAGGCGGCCGGCCAGCTCGCCGGCCTGACCGGCGTCGACGACCCGTACGAGGCCCCCGCGGCCCCGGAGCTGCGGCTGCAGACCCAGGGCCGCCAGGTGGCCGAGAGCGCCGCCGAACTGCACGCCTTCCTGACCGAGAGGGGCCTCGCGTGACCACCGCGACCGACAACCTGGTCCAGACTCAGGAGAACCCCTTCGCGCTGTCCCACCTGGACGCGCTGGAGGCCGAGTCGGTGCACGTCTTCCGCGAGGTCGCGGGGGAGTTCGAGCGCCCGGTGATCCTCTTCTCCGGCGGCAAGGACTCCATCGTCATGCTGCACCTGGCGCTGAAGGCCTTCGCCCCGGCACCGGTCCCGTTCTCCCTGCTGCACGTCGACACGGGCCACAACTTCCCCGAGGTCATCGCCTACCGCGACCGCGTCGTCGCGCGGCACAACCTGCGCCTGCACGTCGCCCACGTCCAGGACTTCATCGACGACGGCCGGCTGCGCGAGCGCCCCGACGGCACCCGCAACCCGCTGCAGACCGTCCCGCTGCTGGACGCCATCGAGACCAACCGCTTCGACGCCGTCTTCGGCGGCGGCCGCCGCGACGAGGAGAAGGCCCGCGCCAAGGAGCGCGTCTTCTCCCTGCGCGACGAGTTCGGCGCCTGGGACCCGCGCCGCCAGCGCCCCGAGCTGTGGTCGCTGTACAACGGCCGGCACGCCGTCGGCGAGCACGTGCGCGTCTTCCCGCTCTCCAACTGGACCGAGCTGGACGTCTGGCAGTACATCGAGCGCGAGGGCATCGAACTCCCCGGGATCTACTACGCGCACGAGCGCGACGTCTTCTCCCGCAACGGCATGTGGCTGACGGCCGGCGAGTGGGGCGGCCCCAAGGAGAACGAGCCGGTCCAGCGCCGCCTGATCCGCTACCGCACGGTCGGCGACATGTCCTGCACCGGCGCCGTCGACTCCGACGCCACCGACATCCAGGCCGTCATCGCCGAGATCGCCGCCAGCCGCCTCACCGAGCGCGGCGCCACCCGCGCCGACGACAAGCTCTCCGAGGCCGCGATGGAAGACCGCAAGCGCGAGGGATACTTCTAATGAGCACCACCACCGGGACCAGCGCCACCTCCCTGCTGCGCTTCGCCACCGCCGGCTCCGTCGACGACGGCAAGTCCACCCTGGTCGGCCGCCTGCTGCACGACTCCAAGTCCGTGCTGGCCGACCAGCTGGAGGCCGTCGAGCACGCCTCCCGCAACCGCGGCCAGGACGCGCCCGACCTCGCGCTGCTCACCGACGGCCTGCGCGCCGAGCGCGAGCAGGGCATCACCATCGACGTCGCGTACCGCTACTTCGCCACCCCGCGGCGGCGGTTCATCCTCGCCGACACCCCCGGGCACGTGCAGTACACCCGGAACATGGTGACCGGCGCCTCCACCGCCGAGCTGGCCGTCGTCCTGGTCGACGCCCGCAACGGCGTCGTCGAGCAGACCCGCCGGCACGCCGCGGTCGCCGCGCTGCTGCGCGTCCCGCACGTGGTGCTGGCCGTCAACAAGATGGACCTGGTCGCGTACGCCGAGCCCGTCTTCGCCGCCATCGCCGAGGAGTTCACCGCCTACGCCGCCTCACTCGGCGTCAAGGACGTGGTGGCCGTCCCGATCTCCGCCCTCGCCGGCGACAACGTGGTCGAGCCGTCCGCGCACATGGACTGGTACGGCGGCCCGACCCTGCTGGAGCACCTGGAGACGGTGCCGGTCGGCAGCGACCCGAGCGTCGAGCCGACCCGCTTCCCGGTCCAGTACGTGATCCGCCCGCAGACCGAGGAGCACCCCGACTACCGCGGCTACGCCGGGCAGTTGGCCTCCGGCGTGCTGCGGGTCGGCGACCCCGTCACGGTGCTGCCCTCCGGCCACACCAGCACCGTCGCCGGCATCGACGCGCTCGGCAAGGAGACCGACATCG
The DNA here is from genome assembly GCF_042677465.1 of Kitasatospora sp. NPDC127111. Taxonomy (NCBI): domain Bacteria; kingdom Bacillati; phylum Actinomycetota; class Actinomycetes; order Kitasatosporales; family Streptomycetaceae; genus Kitasatospora; species Kitasatospora sp. NPDC127111. The sequence continues at coordinate 16,615 of NZ_JBHXTG010000022.1, read as the reverse complement.
CCTGGGCCCCCCAGTCGGTCACCGTCCGCCTCGCCGACGACATCGACATCTCCCGCGGCGACCTGATCGCGGCCGGCCCCGCCCCGGTGCCCACCAAGGACATCGAGGCCACCGTCAGCCACCTCAACGAGCGCCCGCTGCGCGCCGGCGACAAGGTGCTGCTCAAGCACACCACCCGCACCGTGCGCGCGCTGGTCAAGGAGATCTCCTACCGGATCGACATCGACACCCTCGAACAGCGCTCCGGCGCCGAGGGGTTGAACGTCAACGACATCGGCCACGTGGTGCTGCGCACCGCCGAGCCGCTGGCGCTCGACGCCTACACCGACAACCGCCGGACCGGCTCGTTCCTGCTGATCGACCCGGCCGACGGCACCACCCTCACCGCCGGCATGGCGGGCGAGGCGTTCGACACCGTACGCGCCACCGACGCTTCCACAGAGGAGGACTGGGTCTGATGCCCAGCGAGGCGTTCTCGGGCATGGACAAGGAAGGCGGCCGCATCGGCAGCGGCGCCCTCGGCAGCGGCCAGGGCGGCCTGCCCCGATGTGGAGGCTGACAGGAGCGCCGCCTCCTGTCACCGGGCCGTCGCTCCCCCGACAGCCCGGCCCGCCCGGCAGTCCGATGCCGCGAGCACCACTTCCGCACTTCCTTCCCCCCATGAACAGGACGACTCCCATGGCAGTCAACACCGGGTTCCCCCATACCTCCGAGCGCCCCAACGGCGGCCGGATCAGACGCGCGGCCGCCGCGGCCGCCGCCGTGATCACCGCCGCCGGGCTGCTCTCGGCCTGCGGCTACGGCTCGAAGAGCGAGGACACCAAGGCCGGCACCCCCGCCCCGGCCGGCAGCTCCGCCGCCGGCGCGAAGCTCTCCGCCGACACGGTCAGGATCGGCTACTTCGCCAACCTGACCCACGGCACCCCGCTGGTCGGGCTCCAGGAGGGCATCCTCCAGAAGGAGCTGGGCGCCACCGGGATCAAGACCCAGGTCTTCAACGCGGGCCCGGCCGAGATCGAGGCGCTGAACGCCGGCTCCATCGACATCGGCTGGATCGGCCCCTCCCCCGCGATCAACGGCTACACCAAGTCCGAGGGCAAGTCGCTGAAGATCATCAGCGGTTCGGCCTCCGGCGGCGTCAAGCTGGTGGTCAACCCGGACAAGGTCACCTCGCTGGACGACCTCAAGGGCAAGAAGATCGCCACCCCGCAGCTGGGCAACACCCAGGACGTGGCGCTGCTCAACTACCTGGCGGGCAAGGGCTACAAGGTCGACGCCCAGTCCGGCGCCGGCGACGTGAGCGTGGTCCGCTCGGACAACAAGGTCACCCCGGACGCCTACAAGCAGGGCTCGATCGACGGCGCCTGGGTGCCCGAGCCGACCGCGTCCAAGCTGGTCACCCTCGGCGCGAAGGTCCTGCTCAACGAGAAGGACGTCTGGCCGGACAAGAAGTTCGTGATCACCAACATCATCGTCTCGCAGAAGTTCCTCACGGAGCACCCGGACGTGGTGGAGGCCGTGCTGCGCGGCTCGGTGAACACCAACGCCTTCATCAAGGCCAACCCGGACAAGGCCAAGGCCGACGCCAACGAGGCCATCAAGAAGGAGGCCGGCAACGCGCTGGAGCCGGCCGTCCTCGACCCGGCCTGGCAGGACATCGACTTCCTGGACGACCCGCTGGCCGCCACCCTGCAGGCCGAGGCCGACCACGCCGTCACCGCGGGTCTGCTCAAGAAGCCGAACCTCAACGGCATCTACGACCTGACCCTGCTCAACAAGGTGCTCGCCGCCCAGGGCCACGGCCCGGTGGCGGACGCCGGCCTCGGCACCAAGTAGCGCAGCCCGCGGCGGCCGCCCACGCCGCCGCGACCCAGCCCCGCGGTCCGGACCCCCGCCCTCCCGGTCGATGCCCGATCGATGCCCCCAGCTCACGGGACGGGCGGGGCCGGACCCCGGCTCCCACTTCGCTCTCAGCCAGACCACTCATGCAGGAGGTGCCCGGATGACCCCGGCACTGACCACCTCGGCGGACGCCACCGGCGCCGACGCCGGCGGCACCGCGCCCGCCGTCCGGATCTCGCACGTGCACAAGTCCTTCGGCCGCCCCGGCGCGCAGACGCACGTCCTGGACGACATCACCCTCGATGTCGCGCCCGGCGAGTTCGTCACGCTGCTCGGCGCCTCGGGCTGCGGCAAGTCCACCCTGCTCAATCTGGTCGCCGACCTCGACAAGCCCACCCGCGGCACGATCGAGGTGACCGGGGGTCGCCCCGCGCTGATGTTCCAGGAGCACGCGCTGTTCCCCTGGCTCACCGCCGGCAAGAACATCGAACTCGCCCTCAAGCTCGCCGGCGTCCCCCGCCCCGAGCGCAGGGCCGAGGCCGAGCGGCTGCTCGAACTCGTCCGCCTCCAGGGCTCGTACGGCAAGCGCGTCCACGAGCTCTCCGGCGGCATGCGCCAGCGCGTCGCGATGGCCCGCGCGCTCGCCCAGGGCGGCTCGGTGCTGCTCATGGACGAGCCGTTCGCCGCCCTCGACGCCATCACCCGGGACGTCCTGCACGACGAGATCACCCGGATCTGGGCCGAGCGGCGGCTCTCCGTCCTGTTCGTCACGCACAACGTGCGCGAGGCCGTCCGGCTCGCCCAGCGCGTCGTGCTGCTCTCCTCCCGCCCGGGCCGGGTCGCCCGCGAGTGGCGGATCGACCTGCCGCAGCCCCGCCGGATCGAGTCCGCCGGCGTCGCCGACCTGTCCATCGAGATCACCGAAGAACTGCGTGGGGAGATCCGTCGCCATGGCCAGCACTGACACCGCCCCGATCCTGGACAAGGCCCCCGTCTCCGACACCGCCGACGTCGGCGCCGGCCTGGACGCGCTGGACTCCGTCGCCGCACAGCGCAGTTCACTCGGCGACACGCTCCGGCAGAAGGCGCTGCCGCCGCTGCTCGGCGTCGTCCTGGTGCTCGCCCTCTGGCAGGGCGCCTACAGCCTGCACCTCACCAGTGCGTACAAGCTGCCCAGCCCGGCCGACGTCTGGAACGCCGCCGGTGACCTCTGGACGGCCGGCACGCTGTTCTCGATCATCTGGACCAGCGTCTGGCGCGGCCTCTCCGGCTTCCTGATAGCGCTCGCCATCGGCACCCCGATCGGCCTGCTGGTCGCCCGGGTCAAGCCGGTGCGGGCCGCGCTCGGCCCGGTCCTCTCCGGCCTCCAGTCGCTGCCCTCGGTCGCCTGGGTGCCGGCCGCGGTCATCTGGCTCGGCATCAACGACTCGATGATGTACGCGGTCATCCTGCTCGGCGCCGTCCCGTCCATCGCCAACGGCCTGGTGGCCGGCATCGACCAGGTGCCGCCGCTGTTCCTGCGGGCCGGCCGCACCATCGGCGCCACCGGTCTCGCCGGCGCCCGGCACATCCTGCTGCCGGCCGCGCTGCCCGGCTACCTGGCCGGCCTCAAGCAGGGCTGGGCGTTCTCCTGGCGCTCCCTGATGGCCGCCGAACTGGTCGCCTCCTCCCCCGACCTGGGCCTCGGCCTGGGCCGGTACCTGGAGAACCAGCGCGAGTTCTCCGACATGGCGGGCGTGCTGCTCGGCATCATCCTCATCCTCTTCGTCGGCATCGCCATCGAGCTGCTGGTGTTCACCCCGGTCGAGCGCCGGGTCCTGCGCAACCGCGGCCTGCTGGCCACCGTCAAGTAAGGCGCCCCCCATGCCCGAAGGCCGGCCGTCCGTCGCCCCCGCCACCCCGGTGGCGGCGGGCGGCCCCGCCCTGCTGCTGATCGCCCACGGCAGCCGCGACCCCCGGCACGCCGCGACCGTCGCCGCCCTGGTCGAGGAGGTCCGGGCGCTGCGTCCCGGGCTGGAGGTCGCCACCGCCTACCTGGACCACTGCGCGCCGCGGATCGCGCAGGTGGTCTCCCGGCTCGCCTCGGCCGTGGCCGTCCCGCTGCTGCTCAACCGCGCCTTCCACGCCAAGCACGACATCCCGGCCGCCCTGCGCGCCGCCGGCGGCGACCTGCCGGTCGCGGACGTGCTCGGGCCCTCCCCGCTGCTGCTCGACGCCCTGGACCGCCGGCTCGCCGAGGCCGGACCGGACCTCGCCTCCCCCGCCGTCCGCGCCCGCACCGGCGTCGTGCTGGCCGCCGCCGGCTCCTCCGACCCGGCCGCCGACGCCGCCACCCGGGCCGTCGCCGCCGAATGGCGCCGCACCCGCGGCTGGGCCGCCGTCGAGGTCGCCTACGCCTCCGCCGGCGGCCCGCGCGTCCCCGACGCCGTCGCCGCCCTGCGCGCCGTCCCGGCGGTCAGCCGGGTCGCCGTCGCCCCCTACCTCCTCGCCCCCGGCCGCCTCCCCGACCGCATCGCCGAGGCCGCCGCCGACGCCGACCTCCTCGCCGACGTCCTCGGCCCCGCCCCGGAACTCGCCGCCCTCCTGCTCCAGCGCTACGACGCCGCCCGCACCGGAGCCCGCCCCGCCCCGGCCCTCACCGCCTGAGCCCACTGCCCGGCGCTCATCGCGACGTCGGCGGCGCACGTCGCCTTCGCGCTCGCCGTGACCGACGCCTGGGGGGCGGTCTTCCGGGACGGCTTCTTCGCCTCGGTCACCGACCCGGACGCGGCGGACCACATGAAGCACGAGGCGACCGTCTGGTTCATGATCGGCGGGGACCGCGCTGCTCGCGCTCGGCCTGCTCGCCCGGCACCTGGCCCGCACCACCGGGAGGCTGCCGGCCCTGCTTGGCTGGATCCTGCTGGCGCTCGGGGTGCCGGTGTGCGCCGTCTACTTCCCCGGGCCGGGGGCTGGGCTGATCGCCGTCGGCCTGTTCACCCTGGACGCGGCGCGGGGGCCCCGCCCGGGGGGGGGGGGCGGCGCCACCGCCGTCGCTCGTCGCGGGGACGGGCCTGCGGACGTCAGCTCGCGGCGAGCGCCGCGCGGATCTCGCTGACCGGGTCGGTCTCGTGGTACGGCCGCTCGCTGGTCTCGATGTGGTCCAGGAACTCCTGGTACCGGACCGCGTAGGCGAGGTGGTAGAGCGGCTCCACCAGCTCCAGCGCGCGCTCCGGCGCCGACCCGGGGACGTGCTCGCGCCACGCCCGCGCCCACACCTCGGCGACCTGCGCCCACCGCTCCCCGTCCACGTACTGACGCGGGCGCAGCCCGTCCAGGGCCGGGTGACCGAACGCGGAGTCGGCGTAGTCCACGACCACCGACCGGGTGCCGTCGGTCCGCCAGTTGCCGGGGTGGAAGTCGCCGTGGAGGAGGGTGTCGGGCAGCCCGCAGGCCGTCAGCTCCTCGACCAGCGCGGGCAGTCGCGCGGCGAGCGCCCGGGCGGCGGCGAGCTCCGCGGCCGTGAGCCGGTCCTCGGGCAGGCCGTCGGCCGCTTCGGCGGCCGGCTCGGCGGCCGGCTTGTGAGTCAGGTCATCGGCCAGGTCGTCGGCCGGCTTGTCAGTCAGGCCGTCGGTCCCGGCCCCGTCTCCGTCCGGCTCGGACGCGTGCGCCGCGTGCTCGGCCGCCAGCCGGTCGAGCAGCGCGTTCACGTGGGCGACCAGCGTGGGCAGGGTGCGGTCCCGCAGTCCGGCCGCGGCGGCCCGGCCGTCGGCGGCCAGCGCCGCCTGGGCGGCGACCAGCCGGGGCACCACGTCGGCGACCTCCTCGGCGGACGGTCCCCAGCAGTCCTCACCGGGCACGTGGTCGAGCAGCAGGCGGCCGCGCTCGGGGTCGGAGCCGAGGACGGGCGGGACGAGCGTCGGGTCGGCGGAGCCGAGCAAAGCGATCACGTCGCCCTCACGGGCGTTGAAGGCGGGGTTGATCGCCTTCAGCCAGGCTTCACCGCCGTCGGCGGTCCGGAAGCGGAACAGCCCGGAGAGGTTCCACGTGCGGACCTGTTGGGGCTTGCCCGCGGCCGGCCGGCCGGCCCGGTCCAGCGCCTGCTCGGCCCAGTCGAGCGTCTCCCGCAGCCCGGCCGTGGTGGCCCAGCCGGCCCGGCGCTCGGCCGGACCGAGCAACGCGGCGACCTCCGGGGGCGCCTGACGCGGCGCCGGTCCGGCCGGCCGCTCCAGCGCCTCGACGTGGTAGACCACGTGCCCGCCGTGCCCGCCGGTCTCGCTCTGCGCGGCCGCGAGCCGGAGCACCACCACGGGCACCCCCAGCTCCTCCGTCACCCGCTCGACCACGGGCGCGGCGGACGACCACCACCCCCCGTCGACCTCGTACGGGCCCAGTGGCCCGAAGTATTCGCCCTCGTGGGTGAGGTGGGCGGTGACCGTTCGACCGTTCGCATGCTTCACCCGCGCAGGTTGGCCCATCGACCCCCGCCCGCGCGACCGGTTTTCCGGGGTGCCGCTACCCGATCGGCACCGCCGTGCCCGAGACCCGGACCCGGGCGTCGCCCTCGCGGAGCTCGACCGTCAGCACGCCGGGCCGGCCGAGGTCCTCGCCCTGGTGGAGGGTCAGGACGGCCGGGGCGGTGACCTCGCCGCGCTCGCGCAGGTAGGCGCCGAGGGCGGCGGCGGCCGCGCCGGTGGCCGGATCCTCCACGACGCCGCCGACCGGGAAGGGGTCGCGGACGTGGAAGACGTGCTCGCTCTCCCGCCGAACCAGCTGGAGCGTGAGGAGCTGACGTGCCGCCATGTAGGCGGCGAGGCCCTCGAAGTCGTACGCCAGGCGGGCCAGCCGGTCCCGGCTCGCGGCGGCCAGCACCAGGTGCCGGGCGCCGGCGTACGCGATCCGGGGCGGCAGCGCGGTGTCCAGCTCGTCGGCCGACCATCCGAGCAGGGCGAGCACCTCGGCGACGTCCGCCTCGGTCACCTCCTCGACGTGCGGCTCGACGCTGGTGAGGGTCGCCCGCAGCAGGCCGTCCGGACCCTTGTCCACCTCGACCGGCACCTCTCCGACCCGGGTGGCGAAGACGAACCGGCCGGGGCCGACCCGCTCGGCGAGCGCGACGGCCGAGGCGACGGTGGCATGACCGCAGAACGGCACCTCGGCCAGCGGGCTGAAGTACCGCACGGTGTAGGCGCCCCCGACGTCACCCGGCGCCCCACCCGGGGCACCGGCCGGGCCGCCCCCCTGGGCCGCCTCCGGTATCAGGAAGGCCGTCTCGGAGTAGCCGACCTCGGCGGCGACGGCGAGCATCCGCTCGGCGGAGAGGCCGGAGGCGTCGAGCACGACGCCGGCCGGATTGCCCCCGGTCGGCTCGGTGGCGAAGGCGGCGTAGTGCAGGATGTCGGTCTCGGGCGCGGTCGCGGGCACGGCGTCACTGGTCATGATCGCTCGAACGCCCCCCGCCGCCCCGCTGTTCCCGCCCGCGCCCACCCACCGGTGGTGCGCGGGCCCCTCGCACGCCCCGCCCGCGCGCCCCGGCACCCGGCGCCGCACGCCACCTCGCCGCACGCCTCCCCTGCGGCACGCCGGACGACGCACGCCCGACGACGCACGCCCCCGCCGGCGCGACCTCACCGCCGACGCGACCTCACCGCCGGCGCGACCTCACCGCAGTACCGCCTCCAGCAGGTCCGACCCCAGCCGGGCGCTGCCCGCCAGGTCGAGCTGGTACAGCATGTACCGCCCGCGCCGATGCGTGGTCAGCAGCCCGGCCTTGCGCAGCACGGCGAGGTGCCGCGACACCTCGGGCGCGCTGAGCTGCCAGGCCGACGCCAGCTCGACCGTCGTGTGCGGGCCGCGCGCCATGGTGCGGGCGAGCCGCAGCCGGACGGGATGGGCCAGCGCCTCCAGCCGCTGCTGGATCACGGCCAGCGAGACCGGCTCGGGCACCCCGGACTCCGCCAGCGGGTACTGCACCACCGGCCGCCACCCGGCCGCGTGCACCACCAGCAGGTGCGGGCGGCCGAACGCGGTCGGGATGAAGGTCACGCCCCCGGCGCCGACCGCGCTGGTGGTGTTGTCCTGCAGCTTGTCGATGAGGATCCGCCGCCGGCCGTCCGCGCCGGTCTCCAGGCCGACCGACGGCGAGACCGCCGCCAACGCCTCGCCGGGGCCGCGCCGGGCCAGCAGGTCCGCCTTCTGCCGGGCGTCGGCGGCGAGGTCCGGCAGCACCCGCTGCCAGGCGTCGGCGAAGAACGCCTCCTGGCAGTCCTCCAGCATCCGCCGGACCAGCGCCCGGACGACCGGCGGGTCGGCGAGCAGCCGGTCCGCGAAGGCGGCCTGCCGCGGTCCGCGGGCCAGCGCCAGCTCCCGGGCGCGCTCCTGCGCCGCGGGGTCGGTGAGCGGCGAGCCCATCCGGTGGGTGAGCCGGGACGACCCGCAGGTGGTGATGAGCGCGGCCGCGACGTACAGCTCGTCGTCGATCCGGTCGACGGCGTCCAGCTCCTCGGCCAGGGTCGCGCCGGGCAGGCCGGGGACGAGGAAGTCGGCACGCGAGGAGCGCCAGAGGAAGTCCGCCTCCAGGAGCCGCTCGGAGAGCTCGGGCGGGATCGACGCGGCCGTGCTCGCCGCCCAGCCGTGCAACGCGGGGTGGTGCGCGGGCTCGGCGAGCACGTGGAGCATCGCGTTCAGCTCGGCGAGCGGGGAGGGGGTGAAGAGCAGGCGCTCGTCGGGCAGGGAGGTGATGTCGATGGTCAGGCTCACGCCCCCGATCCTGCCAGCCGGCCCGGGGGGCGCCTTCCCCGATTGACGGGAGTCGTCAATCGACGTGCGCGGCGGCCGTCGAAGGGCGGACGGTACCGGCCATGAGCCTCGTTCAGGAGAAACTCGTCCACGACCACGCCGCCGCCCGCAACGGCGAGCCGCCGTCACCGCCGGTCGCCACCGCCCGCCGCGGTGCGCCCCGGGCCGGCGCCTCCGACCGCGGCCCCGCCGCCCTGCTCCGGATGCTCACCGCCGCCGGCGGCCGCCGCTACGCCGCCGCGCTGCTGGTCGACGCCCTCGGCGCCGGCCTGCTCCGCCCGTTCCTGCTGCTCTACGGCATCGGGGTGCTGCACCTCGGCGCGGGCGCGGCCGGCCTGGCGATGTCCGCCGGGATGCTGGCGGGCCTGCTGGTGCTGCCGCTGACCGGGCGGTGGATCGACCGCGGCGCACGGAGTCTCCCGGCGGCGGCCACCCTGCTGGTCCGGGCGGCCGGCTCGGTGGCGCTGCTGTGCGCGGGCGGCCTCGGCGGGTTCACCGTGGCCGCCGTGCTGCTCGGCGTGGGCGGCCAGTCCTGGCCGACCACGCACGCCGCCGTGGTCAGCACGCTCACCCAGGGCCGCACCCGGGACGCCGCCCTGGCCGCCGGCCGAACGCTGCGCAACGCCGGTCTGGGCGCGGGGGCGCTGCTCGCGACCCTCGCCGTGGCGGGCGGCGCGGGCGCCGTCCGGCTGCTCGCCGGCGTGACGGCGGCGGCCTGCCTGGTCGCGGCGGCGCTGGTCCACTCCCTGCACGTCACGGCTCCCCGGACACCCGCGCCCGCCCCGGACGCGGTCCCGGACGCGGCTCCGGACACGGTTCCGGACGCGGTTCCGGACGCTGCCGCGGAGACCCCCGGCCGAAGCCCGGCGCTGCGCCGGATCACCCTGCTCAGCGCCGCCAACCTCCCCTACGCCTTCAGCTTCGACGTCCTGGAGGTCGCCCTGCCGGCGCTGCTCGTGCTGCACCTGCAGGCCTCCCCGGCGTGGTCCTCCGGCGTGTTCGTGGGCAACACCGTGCTGGTGATCACCCTTCAGCTCGCCGTGGTGCTCCGGCTCGCCGACCGCTCGCGGCGTGGCGTGCTGGCCGCCGCCGGTGTCGTCCTCGCCCTGTCCTACCTGGGCTTCTGGGCGGCGGGCGGGATCGGCGGGACGTCCGGCGCGGTCGCGGTGGCGGGGGTCTCGGTGCTGTTCACGCTCGGCGAGATCCTCTACAGCGGCTCGGGCACGGCCCTGGTCGCCGCCGCCGCGCCGCCCGGGCTGCTCGGCCGGGCGCTCGCGCGCTGGGAGCTGGCCACGGGTCTCGGCCGGACACTGGCCCCGGCGGTGCTGACGGCGCTGCTGGCCGCCGGTCCGGGCGTGCTCTGGCCGGTGCTGGCGGCGGCCACCCTGCTCGGGGCGGCCGCCGTGGCCCGGCTGGCCCCCGCCGGATGACCGGGACCCCGGCCGGATGACCGGGAGGGCAGGCCGATCACCCGCGGCCGGCCCGCTCCGCCGACCGGTGCGATGACCTTCGCCATGGCCTCTCCCTCTCCCGCCCCCGCGACCGCGACCGCGACCGCGACCGCGACCGCGGACGAACGTCCTGCCGGCCGGTCGCGGGAGCGTCCTCCCCCGGCGCCGCCCGACGTGCGGCCGGTCCGCCGGTCGCCGATGCTGGGCGACGACGCGTGTCCGGTGTTCCGCGACCGGGCCCGCGCCCGTGGAAGCCCGAGGAAGGACGGTCCCCGCATGAGTTTCCTTGACTTCGAGGTCATCGACACCCCTGACAGCTCGCTCAACAAGACCTCCGTGCTGGTGACGGGCCCCAACGACGCCCTGCTGGTGGACGCCGGGTTCACCCGCTCCGACGGCCGCCGGCTGGTCGAACGGATCCGGGCCACCGGCAAGCGGCTGACCACGGTGTTCGTCAGCCACGGCGACCCGGACTTCTACTTCGGCGCGCAGGAGGTGCAGGACGCCTTCCCGCAGGCCCGGTTCCTGGCCACGGCGTCCACCGTCGAGCACATCCAGGAGACCTACGACGCCAAGCTGAAGACCTGGGCGCACCTCGGCCCGGAGCTGCCGACCCGGCTGGTGCGGCCCGAGGCGCTGCACGGCGACGAGCTCGTCTTCGAGGGCCACCGGTTCGAGCTGCGCGGGGTCGACTTCCACCTGCCGGACCGGCACTACCTCTGGCAGCACCACCACCACGCGATCCTCGGCGGGGTGCTGCTCTTCGAGGGCCTGCACGTCTGGACCGCCGACACGCCCACGCCGGAGCAGCGGGCCGCCTGGATCGACCTGCTGGACGGCATGACGGCGCTGGAGCCGGAGTTCGTGGTCGCCGGCCACCGCACGGCCGGCGCGCCCACCGACACCACCGCGATCGACCACACCCGCGACTACCTGCGGGCGTTCGAGACCGAGATCGGCCGGGCCCCCGACGCGGCCGCCGCCAAGGCGGCCCTGGAGCGCCGCTTCCCGGACCTCGGCCTGAAGCTGGCGGTCGACCTCGGGACGAAGGTCGCCAAGGGCGAGCTGGCCTGGGGCTGAGCGACGTGATCGAGATCCCGAAGTCCGCCGCCGCCTTCGCCGAGTCCGACGCCCCGGCCGACGTGGTCCGCCGCCAGTACCTGGCCTCGGCGCGCGGCGACCTGGCCGCGCTGCGGGCGACGCTCGCGGAGGACGTCGAGTGGACGGAGATGGCCGGCTTCCCGCTGGCCGGCACGTACCGGACGCCGAAGGGCGTGACCGGCGGCGTCATGGAACGCCTGGCCGCCGACTGGGAGGACTGGACGGCGCACGACGACCGCTACGTGGTGGACGGCGAGAACGTGGTGGTGCTGGCCCGCTACACCGCCGTGCACCGGGCCACCCGCCGCCCGCTGGCGGTCCGGGTGGCGCACCACTTCACCGTGCGCGGCGGCCTGATCGTGCGCTTCGAGCAGTTCGTCGACACCGCTCTGGTCCGCGACGCCATGACGCCATGACACCGTGACGCCGTCGCACCACCCCCGGTCGAAACCCGGCGCGATCCCGGTTCACCCGTTCGGGGGAGCCTGCCGCGGCGCGCCTGGCCCGGCCTCGACAGGCCGCGCCGACCGGCGGCAGGCTGTCCGTGATTCCGGCCGGAGAGCGAGGGGTTCAGCATGGGCACGGACACAGCGGGAACGGCCGACGGCGGCGGGCACGAGCGGCCGGTCGTCATCGTCGGCGCCTCCCTGGGCGGGGCGAAGGCCGCCGAGGCGCTGCGCGGGGCCGGGTACCGGGGCGGCATCGTCCTGATCGGCGACGAGCACGAACTCCCCTACGAGCGGCCGCCGCTGTCCAAGGGCTACCTGCTCGGCAAGACGCCCCGCGAGAAGATCTACGTCCACCCGACGCAGTGGTACGCCGAGCACGACGTCACCCTGCGCCTCGGCACCGCCGTCACCGCGATCGACCCGGTCGCGCACACCGTCACGCTGGCCGACGACGGCCGGATCGAGTACGCCAAGCTGCTGCTCACCACCGGTTCGACACCACGCCGGCTGCCGGTGCCCGGCGCGGACCAGGACGGCGTGCTGTACCTGCGCCGGGTGGAGGAGAGCGACCGGATCCGGGCGGCCCTGGAGCCGGGCGCCCGGGTCGCGGTGATCGGCGCCGGGTGGATCGGTCTGGAGACGGCGGCGGCCGCCCGGACGGCGGGCGCCGAGGTGACCGTGCTGGAGGCCGCCGAACTGCCGCTGCTGCGGGTGCTCGGCCGCGAGGTCGCCCAGGTCTTCGCCGACCTGCACCGCGACCACGGCGTGGACCTCCGGTTCAACGCCCAGGTCGAGGAGCTGACCGGCGACGGCGGCAGGGTCACCGGCGTCCGGCTCGCCGACGGCTCCACCGTCGCGGCCGACACGGTGATCATCGGCATCGGCATCGCCCCCGTCACGGCACTCGCCGAGGCCGCCGGGCTGGCGGTCGAGAACGGCGTCAAGACCGACGAGCACCTGCGTACCTCGGACCCGGACGTCTACGCGGCGGGCGACGTCGCCAACGCCTTCCACCCGCTGTTCGGCCGCCACCTGCGCGTCGAGCACTGGGCCAACGCGCTCAACCAACCCCAGACCGCCGCCCGGGCCCTCCTCGGCCTGGCCGGCCCGGAGGCGGTCCACGACCGGGTGCCGTACTTCTTCACCGACCAGTACGACCTCGGGATGGAGTACACCGGCTACGTCGAACCCGAGGGCTACGACCAGGTGGTCTTCCGCGGCGACCCGGCCACCCGCGAGTTCATCGCCTTCTGGCTCTCCGGCGGCCGCGTCCTGGCGGGCATGAACGTCAACATCTGGGACGTCACCGACCCGATCCGCGACCTGATCGTCTCCAAGCGCGTGGTGGACCCCGACCGCCTGGCCGACCCGAACGTCCCCCTCGGCGAGGTCTAACTGATCGTTTCAGAATGAGTTGAACTGCACTCTTGCGCTCGACGAGCTTGGTCGGCAGGCTGTCCGCGTCCGTGTTGATCTTGTACCTGATGACCTGTGGGAGCGGGTGGCTCCGCTGCTGCCGCCCGCTCCCGAACGGCGCCACCGCCACCCCGGGCGACTGCGGGTCCCGGACCGGGCGGCCCTGGCCGGCATCATCTACGTGCTGCGGACAGGTGTCGCATGGCGCGATGTCCCCGCGCAGGCCGTGGGCTGCTCCGGCGTCACGGCCTGGCGCCGGCTGCGGGACTGGACGGAGGCCGGCGTCGGGCCCCGCCTGCACGCCGTGCTGCTGACCGATCTGCGGCGCGCGGACCTGCTGGACCTGGACGACTGCGCCGTGGACGGCTCACACGTCCGGGCCCTCAAGGGGGGACCACGTCGGCCCCTCTCCCGTCGACCGAGCCCGCCCCGGCTCCAAACACCATGTGATCGTGGACCGTTGCGGCACCCCGCTCGCCGTGACGCTCACCGGGCAATCGCCACGACGTCACCCAGCTGCTGCCCCTGCGATACGACGGCTAGGACGAACCTTTGCCACGACGTTTCTCCTCACGCTCGGCCAGAAGGACGATAGCGACCGCCACCGACAGTGGCCAGGCGCTCACGCGTGGGGTTCGGCTCGTTCCAGTTGGCGCACGGTTCAGGCGCGAGCGCCGCGGCGCCACAGTTGCCTCCAGCTCGTAGTCCTAGCCGTTGTCGGCGCAGCCACCAACTTCGGTTCTGGCAGCAACCGTTCGACGCCCAGCGGCGCCGTCATCTCGCGCGGCGCCCGCTCGGTCAGCTCGGCTGCCTCCTGCTCGGGGCCGAGCAGCGCGTGCAGCGCGGCGGCCGAGCTGAACTCGACGGCGCATCGGCTCCCGTCCCGCTGCCGAAACAGCCGCAGCACCTGGGCGTCGCCGACGGTCCTCACCGGTCCGTAGCGGACGGGGTGCTCCTCGAAGGCGGTCATCTCGTGCTCCTCCCGGGGTGGGTGCCTGGCCGCTCAGTCCTCGTAATGCTGGGCGTAACCGCAGTGGCCCACCGGGCGTCCCGGCTGGCAGGGCTCAGCCGGACGTCGCTCGAACACGGTGTCACGCAGCAGTCGGCGCAGCACCGTCTCGTCCACGACGGGCCGCGCCCGACGTTCGTCGGGGTCCGTCGAGATCACCAGGTAGCCCGTCATGGCGTGCATTGTCCTTCCCGTTACCGTGCCCTGCGGGCTCAGCTCCGAGCCCGCCTCCAGTGCAACCCGTTCGGGGCTGGCAGCGCCGCCCTTGACGCGCGGTCTACACCCATCGGGCCTGTCCTGACGTTTCCTTGACATCCCTGCGGCCGAAAGGGTGCGGCCCCGTCCTGGCATGATCTGTGGCCATGGACCTGGAGACGCTGCTGCGCCGGCTCGCCGACGAGTACATCGAGGACCCCTGGGACCGGCCGGAGGAGTACCACCACGCCGGTGACGCGACCTTGCCCGGCCTGCCGTCGGGCTCGCACCCGGTGCACATCGGCGCCGAGATCATCGACAACGCCGCAGTCGGGGCGGAGGAGGCGTTCGTGGTCCTGCTGCTCGTCCAGCTGGGCCCGCCCGAGCGGATCGCCGAGGCCGAGTTCGTAGCGGCCGCACCGCACTGGCAGGCTCTCAGCGCCGACCTCGGACTGCTGTGGGACGCCGCCACCATGGAGCACCGGACCGGACCGGGCCGCCACCAGCGCGTCTGGCTGGCCCGCCAGATCACCCCGAACATCAGCCTGCCCGCTCTCCCGACCTTCGCCGAGAACGCCGTCTGCCGCGAGGGCCGCACGGCCGACGGGGCGCTGGTCGCCCTGCTCTTCACCCGCAACCAGCAGCCATCCTGACCATAAATCAGTTGAACGGGCTTTCGGCGGCATGCGAACCTCCCGCGACGACGCCGATGTGGGGGCTGGTCGAGCCGTGACTGCCCGAACCGGGTCCGAAGCTGAAGCCGGGGCGGCCCCGCGTGCCGGACCGGCAAGCGCTCTGCGGAATCCTGTTCGTGCTGCACACCGGCATCCAGTGGGAGTACCTGCCCCAAGAGCTCGGCTTCGGCTCGGGCATGACCTGCTGGCGGCGCCTGGCGGCCTGGAACGAAGCCGGAGTGTGGGACCGGCTCCATCTGGTCCTCCTGCGCAAGCTTCGGTCGGCCCGGCAGCTCGGCTGGTCCCGGGCGGTGATCGACTCCACCCACATCCGGGCCGCCCGACGCGGCCCAAAAGCGGACCGAGCCCGGTCGACCGCGCACGACCGGGCAGCAAGCACCACGTCCTCGGCGTCCACCGCTGGGTCGTCGAGCGCACCATCGCCTGGCTCCACGGCTTCCGCCGCCTACGCATCCGCTGGGAACGGCGCGACGACATCCACGAAGGCTTCCTCGGCCTCGCCACCCGCCTGTTCACTCACAGGCACGTCCAGCGACTTTGTCAGGACCTCTACTGCTCCCGCAGGATGGTCGGGTCTACTCAGGATTCATCTGGTCATGAAGATCGTCCCAGGTCCACGGCTGAGCTGCCCGTCCGTCTGTCTCCCGCCCGTACTGGCCGAAATCCTCGCGCCGACCTGTACCAGCATCTTGCAACCTCCTGGCATACGTCCGCGCTTCCTCGGCTGCTCCCACCTGGGACATCGCCAATGTCAAAGCCTCGCCACCGGCGTAATCCGACACGCTCGCGTGGGTGGCGGCCCTTGTCGCGAGGGAGCGGGCCGCCTCGCGGTCCCCGGTTGAGCGCAGGGAACGCACGAGGGCGGCGAGCCCACTCGGGTTCGCAAGCTCCACGTGGGCAGCGGGCCGGCGGGCCAGGAGTTGTTGTACGGCGTCGAGGTCCCGAAGCCTTCTCAGGGCCCGTAGCAGTCCTGCAACACCGTGTGGATCCGTCAGCGCCACGTGCAGTGCGGGTTCGCGAGCAAGCAAGACCCTCACAGACTTGTCGTGTCCGCTGCAATGGAGCAGGGTCAACATGCCCGTGACGCCGCCCGGTTCTCTCAAGCCGATGTGGGCGGCCGGTTCCCGATCCAGTAGGGCAGTCGCTGCCGCCTCGTCCCCAGCATCCAGCAGGACGTCCAGCACGCTGGAGACGCCTGAGGCGTCTGCCAGATCGATTCTGGCCGCAACCTCAATGGCCATCTCTTGCGGCCACGGCTCGTCTACCAGTCTGTAGAGCTCCCGGAGCACGTCAGCGATGCCGAACGGGTAGCGAAGTTGGGCACGTTCAGCCAGGACACGGAGAGCGTCGTTGTCACCGAGTATGTGGAGTTCTTCCAGTAGGTGCAGGATGAAAATGTTGGTTGGGTCAGCCTTGGCTGCAGGGTTTCGACTCAGCAGCGTGAGCAGGGCGGTGCCCGCCCCGATCTTGCGGAGTGCCGCCAGCAGAGCCATAGAGGCGAAGGGATTGAAGAGGTCGCCTTCTGAGGCAGCTCTGGCAGCGAGCTTCTGAGTTGCCGCTCCTTCCCCCAGTTCGTAAAGCTCCTCTAGTGTCCTGAGTCTGGAATTTCATTCATAAATATAGACTGGGTCTATGGTGCGGACTGGTCGGCCGAAGGCCGAGTTGGTGTTGTCGGACGAG